>DAORSF010000101.1:0-6708 GCA_035443405.1 Burkholderiaceae bacterium
GCAACTACATCGAGAACCTGCACTTCGACGAGGCCTGGCTGCCGCACGCGACCTTCCACCCCTTCTATCACGAGTTCCACGCGATCGGACTCAACCGGCCGCGCAGCCCCGAGGCGATGATCTTCTCGACGCAGTCGACGCACAAGCTGCTGGCCGGACTCTCGCAGGCTTCGCAGATCCTGATCCAGGATTCGGAGACGGTGCAACTCGACCGCCATCGCTTCAACGAGGCGTTCCTGATGCATACGTCGACCAGCCCGCAGTACGCGATCATCGCGTCGTGCGACGTGGCCGCGGCGATGATGGAGCCGCCCGGCGGCAAAGCGCTGGTGGAGGAGTCGATCTTCGAGTCGCTGGAGTTCCGGCGTGCGATGCGCAAGGTCGACGACGAGTTCGGCCAGGACTGGTGGTTCAAGGTGTGGGGGCCGAAGGAGCTCGCCGAGAACGGCATCGGCAAGCGCGAGAACTGGTTCCTGAAGTCCAGCGACAAGTGGCACGGCTTCGGCAAGCTGGTCACCAATTTCACGATGCTCGACCCGATCAAGGCGACCATCGTCACGCCCGGCCTGGACATCAACGGCAAGTTCGCGCCGTGGGGCATCCCGGCCTCGATCGTCACGAAGTACCTCGCCGAGCACGGCGTGGTGGTCGAGAAGACCGGGCTGTACTCGTTCTTCGTGATGTTCACGATCGGCATCACCAAGGGGCGCTGGAACACGCTGGTCACCGAGCTGCAGCAGTTCAAGACCGACTACGACGCCAACCAGCCGCTGTGGCGCGTGATGCCCGAGTACGTGCAGGCGCACCCGTCGTACGAGCGCGTGGGGCTGCGCGACCTGGCCTCGCAGATCCACGAGCACTACCGCCGCTCCGACATCGCGCGGGTCACCACCGAGATGTACCTGTCGAGCATGCAGCCGGCGATGAAACCCTCGGAAGCCTTCGAGTGCCTCGCGCACCGGCGAGTCGACCGCGTGCCGATCGACGAGCTCGAGGGCCGGATCACGACGATGCTGGTGACGCCGTATCCGCCCGGCATCCCGCTGCTGATCCCGGGCGAGCGCTTCAACCGGCCGATCGTCGAATACCTGAAGTTCGCGCGCGACTTCAACGCGCACTTCCCCGGTTTCGAGACCGACGTGCACGGGCTGGTCATCGAAGACGAGGGCGGCGTCGACCGCTACTACGTCGACTGCGTGAAGGCCTGAGAACGTGTGAACCCATCGTCCATGCCCGTCTCGCGCGCCAGGATGCGCCCGCTCTTCGTTGCAAATGCTCGCCCTATCGACCGATAGGGCTGCGCTTTGCGCCTCGATCGGACGCACCCTGGCGCGCTTTCCGGGGCACGGCCGATGGGTTCACACGTTCTGAGCGGCGGGCGGCGGCCCGGTCAGACGTCGACCGAGCGCATCGCGGGTGCCGGCGGCACGTGCGCCAGCCGCGTGCCGGCGATCACGTCGTAGAGCGCGCGGCGATCGCGGTCCGCGACCGTCCACGCAAACGGCGCGAACGCGAGCAGGTACAGGCTGGCGTGCATCGAGTAGCCGGCGGCCAGCACGCCGATCGCCAGCCCGGCCGCGGCGGCAAAGCGCGCGAATGCGCGCGCCGGCGTCACCGGACCCCCGTCGCGCCCCTGGAGTTGCAGCGCGAGCGTCTTCATCGGCAGCGAGCGCCGGCCGTCGCTCCAGAAGTAGGTGAAGTAAGCCGCCAGCACGCCCAGCGTGAACAGCTGGAACGCCGTGCGCAGCGGGCCCGGATGGCCGCGGAACTGCGTCAGCGCCGAGAACGCGTAGTCGGCGAACCAGAGCACGCCGAACAGGATGATGCTTTCGTAGGCGATGCCCATCAGGCGGCGCCACGGGTCGGCGGCCGGATCCGGCATCCCCGGCAGCCCCGGCATCAGAAGCGGGCGGGACGGTGCAGTTGCGGACGTTTCGGGGTGCGGCGCACCAGGTCCGAAAGCGGCTGCGCGGCTTCCTTGGCCAGTCCGGTCTGGGCGCCAGCGTGGCGCGCCGCGGTATTGCTGGTCCATCCGCTGGTGCGCAGCACCGATCGCTGTTCCGGCGTCATTTCCTGGTAGCGCGCCCACTGCGCCTGCCTCTGGTCCGGAGGCAGGCGCTTGGCCAGCCGGTAGTTCTGGCGGGCGAGGCGACGCTGTTCCGGCGTGAGCGCCGCCCATTCTCGGATCCGCTGGTGCGCGCGCTCGCTCGCCTTGGGCGCCATGCGCGGCACCCGGTCGGCCAGCGAGACCCAGACGCGCTTCTCCTGCGCCGACCAGCCGTTCCACTGCCCGGCGAACGGCTCGAGCACCGCCTGCTGTGCCTGCGTGAGGTCGCTCCAGAGCGGCTGCACGAGCGGCAGCAGCGACGCGCGCGGCGCACGCAGGTCGTCGTCGGCGCGGGCCGGTCCGACCGCCACGGCAAGCGCCAGGCACAGGCAGGCGAGCGCAGCGGCCGCGAACTGCTCCCGGCTCATTCGCGCTCGCCCTGCGCCACGTTGCGCAGGAACACCCCGAAGCCGCGGTCGGCGTACGCCGAGATCGGGACCTCGTCGGTCAGCACGGCCGCGTCGACGTCCGCGATGTCGTCGGCCCGGCGCAGGTTGTCCCACTCGGAGATGCCGTACAGGCCGGTGGCCACGACGAGGATGGGCACCAGCACGGCCGCGATCCTCAGGCCGAGCCGGCGCCGTCCATCGGGTCCGCCGCCCGACAGGCGGCCGTGCCCGGCTCCGGGTACCAGGATCGGGTGCCCGGCACCGCCGAAGGCGTGCTCGGCGGCCGCAGCCGCCGGCCGGGCGGGCATCCGGGCCAGCGCGGCTTCGCGGGCGCTGGCGAGCCGGTGCGTGACGCGCCACGGCAGGTGCTCGACCGATTCGTCGAGCGCCTCTCGTGCCAATCGTGCGATCTGCTGTTCGTTCATCGTTCGATTCCCCGTGTCCGCAGCACGGCTGCCAGCGTGTGGGCTGCCCGCGAACAGTGTGTCTTCACGCTGCCCTCGGAGCAACCCATTGCTTCAGCGGTCTCGGCCACGTTGAGATCCTCCCAGTAACGCAGCAGGAAGGCTTCGCGTTGACGTCGCGGCAAGCGGGCGATCTCCTCGTCGAGGATCGCCAGCAGCTGGGCGCGTTCGAGCAGCTCCGCGCCGCTCGCGGCGCCGGGGCTGCCGGATTCGGGCTCGAGCGCTTCGAGGATGTCGCGCTCGCCGCCCTCGTCGTCGCCGTCGCCCGAAAGGGCGGACAGCGGCGTAGTCCAGAGATTGCGGACCTTCTGGCGCCGGAAGTGGTCGGTGATCGCGTTCTGCAGGATCCGCTGGAACAGCAGCGGCAGTTCGGTCGGCGGACGGTCGGCATAGCGGGTGGCGAGCCGGAGCATCGCGTCCTGCACGACGTCGAGCGCAACCTCCCGGTCGCGAACCGCGTAGACCGCCTGCTTGAACGCTCGGCGCTCGGCCGCGGCGAGGAAATCGGACAACTCCTGCCGGGTGGCCATTCGGATTGGAATCGGCGGGCTGGGCCTGTCGAGGAAGGACGCTGCGCATGCTAGCAGAAGCCCTGTCGGCATCCTGTGCGGCATGTCGCTGCCTTGACCCCCGCTGTTGCGCTGCAGTATGCTGCTCGCCTACCCCAAAGGCGCCTCCTCCGAGGCTGGTGGCTGCGGCGATCAGCGCGGACGGGGGCGTTGTCTTGCGTGCGCCGAGCGCCTTCACGAGAGGCGCGCAGGGGCATCCGATCAAACTCGCAGGCCCCGTGCCGAGGCCTGCGTCGTGGCGCTTCGTTGCGTACCCGCGCGACGACGGTTGCCATGGCGCCGGCGGACGGGCTCCCTGGACTTGAAAGGACTACATTCGATGGAAATCACAGGCGCGGAAATCGTCGTTCGCTGTCTCCAGGAAGAGGGCGTCGAGCACGTCTTCGGCTATCCGGGCGGCGCGGTTCTCTATATCTACGACGCGATCTTCAACCAGGACAAGATCCAGCACATCCTGGTGCGGCACGAGCAGGCCGCGGTGCACGCGGCCGACGCGTACTCGCGGTCGACACAGAAGGTCGGGGTCTGCCTGGTCACCAGCGGGCCGGGTGTCACCAACGCGGTCACCGGGATCGCCACCGCCTACATGGACTCGGTGCCGATGGTGGTCATCAGCGGCCAGGTGCCGACGCACGCGATCGGCGAGGACGCCTTCCAGGAGTGCGACACGGTGGGCATCACGCGGCCCTGCGTGAAGCACAACTTCCTGGTCAAGGACGTCAAGGAGCTCGCCACGACGATCAGGAAGGCCTTCCAGATCGCCAACAGCGGCCGTCCAGGCCCGGTGCTGGTCGACATCCCGAAGGACGTCACCCGCAACAAGTGCCGTTTCGACTACCCGCAGACGGTGTCGATGCGCTCGTACAACCCGGTGACGCGCGGCCACCAGGGCCAGATCAAGAAGGCGCTGAACCTGATCCTCGGCGCCGAGCGGCCGATGGTCTATACCGGTGGCGGCGTCATCCTGTCCAATGCGTCGCCCGAGCTGAACCGATTCGTCGACCTGCTGGGCTTTCCGGTCACCAACACGCTGATGGGCCTGGGCGGTTACCGCGCCAGCGACCGCAAGTTCGTCGGCATGCCGGGAATGCACGGCACCTACGAGGCCAACATGGCGATGCAGCACTGCGACGTGCTGATCGCGATCGGCGCGCGCTTCGACGACCGGGTCATCGGCAACCCGAAGCACTTCGCGCAGAGCCCGCACAAGATCATCCACGTCGACATCGACCCGTCGTCGATCTCCAAGCGCGTGAAGGTCGACGTACCGATCGTCGGAGACGTGCGCGAGACGCTGAACGACCTGCTCGGCCTGCTCGAGGAGTCGTTCGCCGCCGGCCGCAAGCCCGATCCGCGCGCCCTGCAGGCGTGGTGGCAGCAGATCGACGAGTGGCGAAAGCGCGATTGCCTGAAGTACCGCGCGAGCGACACCGTGATCAAGCCCCAGGCCGTGGTCGAGAAGCTGTGGGAGATCACCGGTGGCGACGCGTTCATCACGTCCGACGTCGGCCAGCACCAGATGTGGGCCGCGCAGTACTACCGCTTCGACAAGCCGCGGCGCTGGATCAACTCGGGCGGCCTGGGCACGATGGGCGTCGGCCTGCCTTACGCGATGGGCGTGCTGATGGCCAACCCCGGTGCGCAGGTCGCCTGCGTCACCGGCGAGGGCTCGATCCAGATGTGCATCCAGGAGCTCTCGACCTGCAAGCAGTACGACCTGCCGGTGAAGATCGTCAACCTGAACAACGGCTACCTCGGCATGGTGCGCCAGTGGCAGCAGATCGAGTACGGCAGCCGCTACTCGCAGTCGTACGTGGACGCGCTGCCCGATTTCGTCGCGCTCGCCGAAGCGTACGGGCACGTCGGCATCCGCGTCGAGAAGCCGGCCGACGTCGAGCCGGCGCTGCGCGACGCGTTCGGCAAGTACAAGGACCGCCTCGTGTTCCTGGACATCATCACCGACCCGACCGAGAACGTCTGGCCGATGGTGCAGGGCGGCAAGGGGCTGACCGAGATGCTGCTCGGCTCGGAAGACCTGTGAGGAGCCGGCGATGAGGCACATCATTTCGATCCTGATGGAGAATGAACCCGGCGCGATGTCGCGCGTGGTCGGCCTGTTCTCGGCGCGCGGCTACAACATCGAGACGCTGACCGTGGCGCCGACCGAGGACAAGTCGCTGTCGCGGATGACGATCGTCACGACCGGATCGGACGACGTGATCGAGCAGATCACCAAGCAGCTGAACCGGCTGATCGACGTGGTGAAGGTGGTCGACCTGACCGAGTGCCCGTACATCGAACGCGAACTGATGCTGATCAAGGTCAGGGCGGTCGGCAAGGAGCGCGAGGAGATGAAGCGCATGGCCGACATCTTCCGCGGCCGCATCATCGACGTCACCGACAAGACCTACACGATCGAGCTCACCGGCGACGGTTCCAAGCTCGACGCGTTCATCGACGCCCTCGACCGCGCGACGATCCTCGAAACCGTCCGCACCGGCGCTTCGGGCATTGCGCGCGGCGAGCGCGTGCTCAAGATCTGAACAACTGGAGAAACGACGTGAAGGTTTTCTACGACAAGGACTGCGACATCAAGCTCATCAAGGGCAGGAAGGTCGCCATCATCGGCTACGGCTCGCAAGGCCACGCCCACGCGCAGAACCTCAGCGACTCGGGCGGCAAGGTGACCGTCGGCGTGCGCAAGGGCGGGCCGTCGTGGGACAAGGTCAGGAAGGCCAAGCTCGCCGTCGCGGAGATCAAGGACGCCGTGAAGGGCGCCGACTTCGTGATGATGCTGATGCCCGACGAGCACATCGCCGCCGCGTACCGCGACGAGATCGAGCCGCACATCAAGAAGGGCGCGACGCTGGCCTTCGCGCACGGCTTCAACATCCACTACGGGCAGGTCGTGCCTCGCGAGGACCTCGACGTCGTGATGATCGCGCCGAAGGCGCCCGGTCACACGGTGCGCTCGACCTATGCCGGCGGCGGCGGCGTCCCGATGCTGGTCGCGGTCCACCAGGACCGCTCGGGCATCGCGCGCGACCTTGCGCTGTCGTACGCGTGCGCGATCGGCGGCGGGCGCGCCGGCATCATCGAGACGAACTTCCGCGAGGAGACCGAAACCGACCTGTTCGGCGAGCAGACCGTGCTGTGCGGCGGCACCGTCGACCTGATCA
>DAORSF010000102.1:0-6641 GCA_035443405.1 Burkholderiaceae bacterium
TCCTTGATGTCGGGCGGCAGGACCTTCAGCGCCCGGATGTAGAGCTCCCTGGCGGTCTCTTCGACCACCGTCGGATCGACTATCACGCTCGTGTTTTCCTTGCCGTTGGCCCCGGCGCGGCGGCGGTCGCCGCCGCCCGCGGGGCGTCTTCTGCGGGTGCTCAGTTCGCCTTCAGCTTGCGGCGCTCGACCACTTTCGCCCAGTGCGCCGACTCCTTGTCGATCGCCTTCGCGAACTCGGCCGGCGCGTTGCCGACCGGTGTCATGCCGGCCACGAACAGCCGCGCCTTCATCTCGGTGTTGCCGAGCGCCTTGACCGTGTCGCGATGGACCTTGTCGACGATCGCCTTCGGCGTGCCGGCCGGGACCATGAAACCGAACCAGCCGGTGTTCTCGAAGCCCGGCAATCCGCTCTCGGCGACCGTCGGGACGTCAGGCAGCAGTGGGGAGCGGGCCCTGCTGGTCACCGCCAGCGCGCGCAGGCGGCCATTGCCTACGTACGGCGCAACGGCCGCGATGTTGCCGACCACCAGCTGGAGCGCGCCCGAGACGAGGTCCGGGTATGCGGCGCTCTCGCCCTTGTATGGGATGTGGATGAGGTCGATCCCGGCCGCGTCGAGGAAGCTTTCCCCCGCCATGTGGACCTGGCTGCCGATGCCGGCCGAACCGAAGTTCAGCTTGCCCGGCTGGCCCTTGGCGTAGGCGATGAACTCCTTCAGCGTCTTGGCCGGGATGGACGGATTCACGGCGACCACCTGCGGGCCGCTGGCGACGTTGGTCACCGCGATGAAGTCCTTCTTCGCGTCGAAGGGCATCTTCGGGTACATGTGCGGATTGACGGTGAAGATGCTGCCCGAGGTCATCAGCAGCGTGTAGCCATCCGGCGCCGACTTGGCGACCACGTCGGCGCCGATGTTGCCGCCGGCGCCACCGCGGTTCTCGACGACCACGGGCTGGCCCCACATCTCGCTCAGGTCTTTCGCGAGCGCCCTGGCCACCACGTCGGTCGTGCCGCCCGCCGCGAACGGAACGACGATGCGCACGGTCTTCGCCGGCCACGCGCCCTGCGCGGTCGCTCCTTGCGGCATACCGAGCGCAAGCGCGCACGAGGCGGCCGCGATCCCGAGCAGGGTCCGGCGGTTCGACTGTCTGATCGTCTTCATGCTTCGTCTCCGTGGTTGGCGATGTTCTTCCGGCCGTGCGTCCCGGCCCCTTTCGAGGCTAACCGATCAGCGCCAGCGCGAAGGCAATCCCGCCGGCGATGCCCAGGCCGGCGGTTGCCGAGATCCAGTTCTTGCGCAGCCCCGACCATGGCAGGAATTCAATCACGAGAAGTCGGAGCCCACCAGTCAGGTGAATCGCCAACAGGACCACCAGGCCCCACTCGGCGAACCTGAACAGCGGCTGGTCTGCGAAGCGCAGGAACCCGTCGAGCGCGGCCTCGCCGCGCAGGGCGTGTCCCAACGCCCAGAAGTGCAGCGGCAGGAACGCCGCCAGCGCAACGCCGGACAGGCGATGGGCGAGGAACGCCCACCACGCAGCGTGCCTGCGCGCCCGGTAGTCGTTGTGGCGCACTGCGGCCGGGCGGCTCGCGGCCGTCGTCGGCGCGTTCACGCGATCACCGCGTAGACGGCGCGCAAGCCGAGCACGGCGAGCGCCAACGCCAGCGCTGCGGCCACCGCGTTGGCGAGGCGGCCGCTCCAGCCGAGCCACTCCTCGGCGATCCTCGCGAGCCCGATCGGCACGTGCACGGCACACGCGATCACGAACGCACCGTAGAACGCCGCCAGCAGCCAGCTGCCCTGCGTGCGCGCGAGGATCTCGGCGCCGCTCAGCCCGCCGCGCACCGCCCAGGCGATCGTCGCGAGGTGAACCACGACGAACAGCGCCAGCACCATCGCGCTGATCCGCTGCCAGTACCAGAGCCGCGCCTGTGCCGCCACGCTGCTCACGATGCGGTCCTCATCGACGCGCCTCTACAGCTCGCCGCGCATCGCACGTCGCGCCGCCATTCGCTTGAGGCCCGATATGCCGGCGGTCGGTTCGATCGCCTTCGGGCAGCGTTCGCTGCAGGAACCCAGGGTGTGGCAGGCATGGCACCCGGCGTCGCCGGCGACCGCTCGCAGGCGCTCGAGCCGCTCGGCGTCGCGCACGTCGTTGACGAGGGTCCACGCGCGGTTCAACGCCGCCGGACCGAGGTAGTCCGGTCGCCAGGCAACCACGTCGCACGACGCGTAGCAGACCGCGCAGCCGATGCACTCGATGCCGGCGTTCGCCGCGGCCCGCTCGGGCGAGTCGGGCTCGATTCGCGCGAAACCGTCGTGGCGCGTCGTCGAGCCGCGGAAGCGCCCCTTGGCACGCGCCCACTTGTCGAAGAACCCGCTCATGTCGGTGGCAAGGTCCTTGATCACCGGCAGGTTCGACAGCGGCGCGATCTCGAGCGAATCGCCGTCGACCACCCTGGACACGTGCGTGCGGCAGGTCCAGCGCGCAACGCCGTTGACGGTCATCGCGCACGAACCGCACATGCCGACCCGGCACGAGAAACGGTAGCTGAGCGACGGCTCGAGCCGGCGCTGGATGTACGTGACGACGTCGAGGACCGTCTGGCTGGCTTGCCGCGGCACCTCGTAGTTCGAGAAACCGCCGTCAGCGCCACCGCGCCAGACCTTCACGCGCAAGTTGTCGGACATGCGGGCATTGTCCTGGCTTTGTCCGTCAAGTGAAAACGAATTATTCTTCGCAGATCATAAAGGAATACTTTATGTCATCGATCCGCACGATGAAGACTTTCCTGGCCGTGGCACGGCATGGAAGTTTCGCGGCCGCCGGCAGCGAGGTCGGGCTGAGCGCGGCCGCCGTGGGCCTGCAGATGCGCGCACTGGAAGAGAACCTCAGGCAATCGCTGTTCGACCGCAGTGGCCGCTCGATCGTGCTGAACACCGCCGGGCGCCGCGCGATCCCTCGCATCGAGGAGCTGGTGTTGCGTTACGACGAACTCGTCGGCGACCGCGACAGCGACGCACTCGCGGGGACCGTCGTCATGGGCGCGCTGGTTTCGACGCTGATGGGCGCATTCGCCGACGCGCTCTGGTCGCTGAAGCAGGACCACCCCGGCCTCGAGGTCAAGTTGTTCGCGGGGCAGTCGAGCGACTTCGCGACGAAGGTCGAACAGGGGGTGCTCGACGCGGCGATCGTCACGCGCCCGCCGCGCGCTCTGCCGCGCAGCCTCTCCTGGACGCAACTCTACGTCGAGCCGATGGTGCTGATCGTGCCCCGGCGGCCGCACTTCCGGTTGTCGAAGGATCCGCTGCAGACGCTGCGCGAAGCGCCGTTCATCCGCTTCGATCGCGAGACGTGGACCGGCCTGCTGGTGAGGGACGTTCTGACCCGCTGCCGGGTCCAGGTCCGCGACGAGATGGAGCTGAACTCGGTCGAGGCGATCCTGGCGATCGTGCGCCAGGGCTTCGGCGTATCGATCGTTCCGAAGCTCGCCAACGTCCGCTGGGCCGAGGACCGCGGACTGCGCGTCGTCGACCTGCCCGCCGTCGACGTGCAACGGCGCGTCGGGTTGCTCGAGCGCTCGCGCCACGCACGGATGCGATTCACCGGAGCGATCAAGCACTACTTCGCCAGCGCCTCGGGTCGCAGCCGCGCATAGGCGATTCCGCTTGCGCAGGTCGGTGCCGTCCAGGCGCTGGTGCCGGCTATCTGACTCGAACAGATGACCTACCGCTTACAAGGCGGTTGCTCTACCAACTGAGCTAAGCCGGCAAGGTGCGCAGAGTGTAGCCGATGGCCCCGCGCCGCGGCTTCGACGCCGGCGCTACTTGACGCGGGTCAGGTGCGGCCGGCCTGGCGCCGGAGCGCCCGGTCCCGGCTCGTCGCCGTCTCCGCCGTTTCCGTCCTTGCCCGGGTCCGTCGAACGCTCCTGCCGCGATGCCGCGTCGGCGGCGGCCGCGGGAACCGCCGCGATGCGTCCCTTGCGCCGCGTCGACGCTCGCGCCGGCTCCCCGGATGCCGGCACCGAGGCGAGCTTCGGCCGCCTGCGGGCGCGGCCGGGCGCCGGGGCAGTGTCGCCGGTGCCCGCTTCGATCGGCGCATCGGCGGCGGCCGGCGGGGCAGCCGCGTCGGAACCGGCGTCCACGGAACCGGCGTCCACGGAACCGGCTGCCTCGGCGTCGTGCGCCTCGCCCTGCGCCTGCGACGGCGTCTTCGGCACCTCGAACGCCATGCCGTGCCCGTTCTCCTGCGCGAAGATCGCCGAGACGTTCTCGATCGGGATCGACACCTGGCGCGCGACGCCGCCGAATCGCGCCTCGAACTCGAGCAATTCGTTGCCGATGCTCAGGCGGTTCGTCGCCGCCGCCGAGATGTTGAGCACGATCTCGCCGTTGCGGACGAACTCGCGCGGCACCAGCGTGCGCTCGTCGACGGCCACGGCGATGTACGGCCGATAGCCGTTGTCCGCGCACCACTCGTAGAGTGCGCGGATCAGGTAAGGCTTGGTCGAGATCTCGGCCATCAGCGGCGCATCACCTTCTCGGACGGGGTCAACGCCTCGATGTAGGCCGGACGCGAGAAGATGCGCTCGGCGTAGCGAAGCAGCGGCGCCGCGGTCTTGGGCATGTCGATGCCGTAGTGATCGAGCCTCCACAGCAACGGCGCGATCGCGACGTCGAGCATCGAGAAGTCCTCGCCGAGCATGTACTTGTTCTTGATGAAGATCGGCGTGAGCTGAGTGAGCCGGTCGCGGATCTGCGCACGCGCCTTGTCCATCGCCTTCGAGCTGTCGCGCGCCTGGTCGCGACGCTCGAGCTGCTGGACGTGCACGAACAGCTCGCGCTCGAAGTTGAACAGGAACAGCCGCGCGCGCGCCCGCATCACCGGATCGGCCGGCATAAGCTGCGGATGCGGGAAGCGCTCGTCGATGTACTCGTTGATGATGTTCGACTCGTACAGGATCAGGTCGCGCTCGACCAGGATCGGAACCTGGCCGTACGGATTCATGATCGAGATGTCTTCGGGCTTGTTGTAGAGATCGACGTCGCGGATCTCGAAGTCCATGCCCTTCTCGAACAGCACGAAGCGGCAGCGCTGCGAGAACGGGCAGGTCGTGCCGGAATACAGCACCATCATGATCGAGCTCCTGAAAGGTCTGGGTACCGCATGAAAAAAATCAGGGTGAGCCCGACGGCGGACTCACCCTGCATCGGGTCGGCGCCGCCCGGCTACTTGACGTCTTTCCAGTATTCCCGATTCAGGTACCACGCAATCACGGTGAAGACGCCGAGGAAGAGCATCACCCACACGCCGAGCCGCGTGCGCGTCTGGGCGGTGGGGTCCGACATGTACGTGATGTAGGCGACCAGGTCGGCGACCGTCTCGTCGTACTGCGCCTGCGACATGTTGCCGCCGGCGGGCGCCGACAATGTCCAGTGCCGCGACGCGTGGTGATTCCGGCCATCGAGCTTCTCGGACTTCTCGCTGCGCACGCCGTTCGCGTCGAAGGTGACGACGGACTTCACGAAGCCGGTCGCCTTGCCGGTCTGCTCGTCGACGACCTCCCTGACCTCTTCCAGCGTCGCACCGCGCGAACCCTGCTGCTCCCAGAACACGTGCGGCATGCCGACGTTCTCGAACAGCACGTTGTTCCAGCCGTGCGGACGCGTCGAGTCGCGGAAGTACGACCGCAGGTAGGTGTACAGCCAGTCGGCACCCGAACCGGCGCCCGACGACCGGGCGCGCGCGATCACCGACAGGTCGGGCGGCAGCGCCCCGAACCACTCCTTCGCGTCGGCAGCGCGGATCGCGACCTTCATCGGTTCGCCGACCTTCTCGGCGGTGAAAAGCAGGCTGCGCTTGACCTGCTCGTCGGTGAGCCCGATGTCCTGCAGCCGGTTGTAGCGCATCAGCGCCGCGCCGTGGCAGTTCAGGCAGTAGTTGACGAACAGCTTGGCGCCGTTCTGCAGCGCAGCCTGCTGGGTCAGCTTCTCGGTCGGGAAGTGATCGAGCGGGTACGCGGCGCCGGCCGCGAAGGCGCTGCCGATCGAGAGCGCCGAGACGAGCGCCGCGAGATGCTTGACGAGGTTTTTCATGTTCCGTGCAGCTCCGTGTGCCCCGAATGCGCTCAGTGCGCCGCGAAGGTGACCCGATCGGGCACCGGCTTGAACCTGCCCATCGTGCTCCACCACGGCATCAGCAGGAAGAACGCGAAGTAGATCAGCGTGCCGATCTTCGAGAAGAACTCGTTGGTCGGCGACGGCGACAGCGTGCCGAAGTAGCCGAGGACGAAGAACACGACGACGAAGATTCCGTACAGCCACCGGTGGAACGCCGGCCGGTAACGGATCGAGCGTGCCGGGCTCTGGTCGATCCAGGGCAGCGCAAACAGGATCATCACCGACGCGCCCATCGCGACGACGCCCCAGAACTTGGCGTCGATCACGAAGAAGCCGACGATCAGCACCGCGCTCACCGCCACGGCGATCGCCTTCGACAGGCCGCTGCGCGCGCTGACCAGCACCAGCAGCGTGAACGCGATCAGGAACGGGATCATCCACCACATCAGGAAGTCCTCGGTCGTCGCGCGCAGGATCGAGTAGAACGGCGTGAAGTACCAGACCGGCGCGATGTGCGGCG
>DAORSF010000103.1:0-6614 GCA_035443405.1 Burkholderiaceae bacterium
GCAGGCGACCGACCTGGAGCTGGTCGGCGTGGTCGTCGCGCCGGACGCCGGGGCGGGCAAGGCGCCCCGCCGGGGCTGCGACTATGCTGAAAGGCTGCGTGGCGCGCCCGTCGCGCGCCCGAAGATCGAAGCCAGGAATCCTCCCCGATGAAGAACCCGCACCGCAACGCGCGTGCCGAACGTCGCGACGAGTTGCGAGCCGAACAGGTTCACGACGCCTACAAGGCCCGCGAAAAACTGCCCGACCGCACGGTCTGCACGGACTGCGGCGCCGTCTACGACGACGGCCGCTGGACCTGGGGCGCTGCCGCAGCGTCGGCGCATCGCACCCGCTGCCCCGCGTGCCGGCGCATCCACGACCGCTGTCCGGTCGGCTACGTGACGCTCGCCGGCGGCTTCTTTGCGCAGCACCGCGACGAGGTGCTCAACCTCGTCAGGAATACCGAGGCCCGCGAGAAGGCCGAGCACCCGATGGAACGGATCATCGCGATCGAGGACCAGCCCGAGGGTACGGTCGTGACAACCACGTCGGCGCACGTCGCGCGCCGGATCGCCGACGGCCTGCACGACGCCTGGCGGGGCACGCTTGACCTGCACTACAACAAGCAGCAGGAATTGTTCCGGGCGCACTGGCGTCGCGATCGCTGAGACCGCGACCCGCCACCGGTCCGCACCCTGGAGATTTCCTCGGAGATTCGCATGCCCCAGGTTCCGCTTCAAATCACGTTCCGCCACATGCCGCACTCCGACGCGGTCGAGGCGCTGGTCCGCGACAAGGTCGACAAGCTCGAGGAGTTCTATCCGGCCCTGATCAGCTGCCGTGTCGTGATCGAGAAGGAGGCGCTTCACCACCAGCAGGGCCAGCACTTCAACGTCCGGCTCGACCTGCACGTGCCGGGCCACGAGTTCGCGACGACGCGCGAACACCACGAGGACTTCGACATCGCGATCCGAGACGCCTTCGACGTGGCCAGGCGCTGGCTCGAGGACGAAGCGCGCCAGCAGCGCGGCGACGTGAAGCTGCACGACACGCCGCAGCACGGAAAGGTCGCCAGGCTGGTGGCGGGCGAGCGCTTCGGCTTCATCGAGAAGGCCGACGGCAGCGAGCTGTACTTCTCGGCCGAGAATGTCGTCGACCCCGACTTCGGCGCACTCGAACCGGGCATGAAGGTGCAGTTCATCGAGGACTACGGCGCCGACGAAGGGCCTCAAGCCAAGCGCGTGAGCGTCGGCAGGCACTCGGCCGGCTGACCGGGCGCGGCGCCGGCGTCCGCGGGGCGCCATACCCGGTATCCTCTCGCGGAACGAACGTTTCGCGAGCGACGATGAAGGACAGCGTCACCGAACGACTCTCCAACCGCCTGGTACTCGGCCTGCTGCTGGGCGGCTTGCTGGTGCTGACCTACGCGGTGGTGCAGCCGTTCGTCGTGCCGATCGCGTGGGCGATCATCCTGGCCTATACGACCTGGCCGTTGCTGGCGCGGCTTCGCCGATGGTTCGGCGGCCGCAGGACGCTCGCAGCCGCCGCGATGACCGCGCTGCTGACCGCGGCCTTCGTGCTCCCGACGCTGTGGCTCGGCATGCTGCTGCGAACCGAGATGGCCAACGCGTACGCGGCGATGGCGGCGTTGCTGGCGCAGGGGCCGTACCGGTTGCCCGATGCGCTGGCGGGGATTCCCGTGCTCGGCAGCTGGCTGCAGGGCCTGCTCGACCAGTTCACCGGCGACCCCGGCGCGATCCGCGAGCAGCTGGCCCACTGGGTCGAGACGCGCGCGGCCGAGTCGCTGAAGATCATCGGCGGGCTCGGCCGCAACGCGGCCAAGCTGGGCTTCGCGCTGATCACCGTGTTCTTTCTTTATCGCGACGGCGAGCGCGTGCTCGCGCAGGCCGAGCTCGTGCTGCACCGCTTCCTCGGCGAGCGCGTCGATCCGTACCTGTCCGCGGTGGGCAGCATGACGATGGCCGTCGTCTGGGGGCTGGTGGCGACCGCCTTCGCGCAAGGGGTCGTCGCCGGGCTCGGCTACTGGTGGTTCGGGCTCGACGCCCCGGTGCTGCTCGGCGCGATCACGGCGATCGTCGCGCTGATCCCGTTCGGCACCCCTTTCGTCTGGGGCAGCATCGGCGCGTGGCTGATCGCGAGCGGACAGACCGTCGACGGCATCGGCCTGCTGCTGTGGGGCACGCTGGTCGTGAGCTGGGTCGACAACCTCGTGCGACCGATGGTGATCAGCAGCGCCACGCGCATTCCGTTCCTGCTGGTGATGTTCGGCGTGCTCGGCGGCCTGGCGGCCTTCGGGCTGGTCGGCCTGTTCGTCGGCCCGGTGATCCTGGCCGTGCTGATGGCGGTCTGGCGCGAGTGGATCGGGGAGTCGCTCGCGTCGCGTGCGCCCGCCGAGCCGCGCTGACCGGCGGCGCCTCGCGCTTGGTCAGCGCGCCGCGAGCAGCAGCGCTGCCGCGACCAGCAAGCCGTGCAGGTGGGCCGCGGCAATGGTGACCCTGAGCGCGGGCAGCAGCACCGAGGTCGGCGAGTCGCCGCCGTGCAGCGCCAGTTGCCGTGCGGCGAACAGCGACAGCGGCGCCGACGTCAGTCCGGCCAGCGCGATGGGTGGCGCCGCGCCGGCCGCCACCGCCGCGGCCAGCCACAGGTGTGCGGACGCCACCAGCGCGAGGTAAGCGCACGCACCGCGGCGCGGACCGAGGCGGACGATCAGCGTGCGCTTGCCCGCGGCCGCGTCGGCAATGCGATCGGGGAACTCGTTGGCCAGCAGGATCGCGGCCACCAGCAGCGCGATCGGGACGCCGGCGGCCAGCGGCGCCGGCGCCCAGCTGCCGCGTTGCGCCACGTCGGCGCCGACCACGACCAGCAGCCAGGCCGCCGCGATCGCGAACTCGCCGATGCCGCGCGCCGACAGGCGCAGCGGCGGGGCGGAATAGGCGACCGCCAAGGCGAGGCCCAGCGCACCCAGCGTCCACAATTGCGGACGTCCGGAGAGCGCGAGCGCCGTGCCGATCGCCACGGTCGCCGCAAGGAGCGCGTAGCCGAAGGCCGCCACGGCACGCGCGTCGAGCACGCCGTCCTGTATCAGGCGGCTGCCGCCGGTGAACGGCGTCAGCCGTCCGGCGTTGCCGGCGTCGGCTTCGCGGTCATGGTAGTCGTTGACGAGGTTGGCGCCCGCGTGTGCCAGCACGGCGCCGAGCAGCGTCAGGGCCGCGACACTCCAGTGCGTCGGCACCCCGCCACCCCACGCGCCGGCGAGCCCGACCAGCACCGCCACCAGAGTGATGCTCAGGAATTGCGGCCGCGTGGCGGCGATCCAGGTCGCCGGCGAGCGTGCGATCGGCAGCCCGGCCGTGGCCGATCCCCGCAGCGGGCGGCATCCGCCCGATCAGGCCGCCTCGGCGCCTTCGGTCTCCGGCACGCCCTGCCACAGCATCTCGTAGCCCAGTTCCTTGCTGTCGGTGCACAGCGCGCCCAGCGCCGCGAACTTGGCCTTGAACACCGCGTCGGCGTGCGAGCGCTCGTGCTCGTCGAAAGAGCGCCAATACGTGACGATGGCGACGTCGTGGTCCGAGTCGCGGGCGCTGCCGAGCGAGCCTTCCTCCGAGGCGAAGCCGGAGAAGCGGAACACCTGGCCGGCGATGAATCCGCCCTTGTCGCCGCCGTAGGTCTCCTTGACGACGTTGCACATCTCGCCGACGGCGAGTTCGACGTCGTCGATGCCGACGCCAGGCTTGAGCTTGACGGCGTTGAAGAGCATCTTCGAACCGAACGGAATGGTGATGGGGCCAAACATGCGTGCCTCCCTGGAATTCGATGGATCCGCGGAGTGTATGTCGACCGGAATGACCCTGCTTCCGTCTCCCCTACATGCAGGCGGTTCGCGGCGCCGAGAGGCGCCAGCCGCTCAACCGATGACGTCGCGTAGCGACTGCCGGATCGGCGCCGGCAGTTCGTCGCACAGCGGTTCGGCACCGTTGATCCGTCGGCGCGGTCCGAGGCGGCCGCTGTAGACCAGCATGCCGTCTTCGCTGACGACGACGAGCAGGTGGCGTGCGTGCGTACCGGTCCACTGGAACGACAGCTGCCCGTTGTCGTCGGTGGTCGGAACCGGGACGGGCGCGCCGGCGGGCAGCATCCGCACGAACTCGCGCGCGTGGTGGATCAGCTTGAGCGGCAATGGAGGACACGCCCAGCCGTCGAAGAGGCGGTCGGCGGCGATCCAGACCGGTTCGGTCGCACTCGCTCCGGGCCGCGAGCCGACGCTGGCCAGGGCCGAGGTCCCGAACGCCTCCACCGATTCACGGAGCGAGCGGTCTCTCATGTCGACCGTGTCGGCGCCGACGCGTCTTGCCTGCCATGCTCCCGTCGTCTTCATCGAGAACCCTCCTCGCGCTCTTCGGGCCCGTCTTCGGGGAGGCGCTGAGGAAATTCTAGTATCAGATTAAAAAGAATTGCTATCTTGTTGTTTTTTCATGACAAATCGCATCGCGGTTTCGCTGCGCTGCAGCAAGTCGGCATGCGCCGGTGCCGCTGGCCCGTGGCGCCGGGACCCGGACGGGTGCGACGCGCATCGAAATGCCGCAAAATGCCGTCGTTCATCAGGGACGGACGGAAGACCGGTTCCCTTCCGCTTGGGGAGAGTCCGTGGAAGTCAAGCTCGAGAAGCGCTATCCGGTTCCGGTCGAGGCGGAACGCGCGTGGCGGGTACTGCGCGACGTGCGCGCAGTCGCCGGCTGCATGCCGGGTGCGTCGATCACCGAGCAGGTCGACGAGAAGCGATACAAGGGAGCCGTCAAGGTCAAGGTCGGCCCGGCGAACGCGCAGTTCGGCGGCGAGATCGAAGTGCTCGGCCTGGACGAACAGTCGCGGCGGATCCAGTTGCTCGGCAAGGGCGCCGATCGCGGCGGATCGACCGCGTCGATGAACCTCACGGCGACGATCGAGCCCGGCGCGTCCGCCAGCGATTCGGTGCTGGTTGGCGTGGCGGACGTGGTCGTCAACGGCAAGTTCGCGCAGTTCGGCGGACGGATGATGACGCAGGTCTCGGAGATGATCCTCGGGCAGTTCGCGGACAACTTCCGCGCGTCGGCTGCGGCGCTGCCTGCGACGGGCGTCGCCGCCGGGGTGCCGGGCGAGCCTGCCCGGCCGCAGGCCGAAGGCGCGCCTGTGTCGGACGCGGGTGCGGCCCGGGCGCCGATTGCGACCCGGCGCGCGAAGGAGATCAACGCACTGTCGATCCTCTGGCAGCTGGTCAAGGGCTGGTTCGCGGGTCTCTTCGGAAAGCGGAACTGAGATCCGCGGTGTTCCGCAAGACGATCTGGCGCGCGGACCCGTAAATCAGCTGCAGCTGCTCTCGAAGTGGATGTCGGTGGCCAGGACCTCGCTGCCGGTGGGAGTCGTCTGGAGCTTGCCCTTGACCTGCACGCACGCGCCGTCGCGCAGGTCGGCCGCGCCGCCGCCCTCGTAGCGGACGCTGCCCGAGGCGTCGACCCGGGTGCCGCGCACCCTGAAGCTGGCGACGTCGACGAAGTCGGTGACGAGCCCCTTGAGTTCGAACTCGCCGTCCTCCTCGTCCTCGAATTCGATCCTGGAGGCCCTGACGATTCCGGACTCGACCGGCCCTTCGACTTCCACCCGGACTCCGATACCGAGACCGGACGCCACGCCGCCCTCGAAAGCGGCGGCGGCGCCGTCGACGCGCACGCCGTCGACGCTGAAGTCCGCGAGCGAGACGAAGCGATCGATCACGCCCTCGATCTCGAGTTTCGAGACGTTGCCGAGCGCCGGCGGCGTCACGATGTCGATGCGGGTCGCGGCGAGCATGCCCGCGACCGGTTCGCCCGACGCGTGCACCCTGACCGGCGTTCCGGCGGCCAGCCCGGAGGGGGCCGGAAGCGTCGCCGAGTAGTCCACGGTGATCGTGCCGAGTTGGAAGCGCTTCGCGACGGCGTCGACCGCGCCGACGGTGCCGCGGACCTTGAAGGCGCCCCCCGGCGCCCTGCGCTCGATGCGGGTCGCCGTCAGCGTGCCGGACGAGCGGTCGTAGATGCCGTAGACCTCCACGTAGTCGCCGTCGCTCACGGATGCCGCGTCGTCGTAGACCGTGCTGGCGTTGGCCCGCACCGGCAATCCGAGCAGCGAGAACCCGCTCGACGACCGATTGACCACGGTGCCGCGTGCTTCGCTGACCACGTTGATCGCGTCGGCCGTCCCGGCGAGTCCGGTCGAGTCGATGTCGCCGCGCACTTCGACGACCATGCCGAGCCCGAGCGGGCCGGGCGCCGTGCCGTCGTCGTTCGACAAGGCGGCGCCGGCGTCGTCGTAGCGTACGCCGTTGACGATCACGGAGCCGAAGCCGGAGATCGAACCATACGAGACGCTCGCCAGGCGGATGCCCGTGCCGCCGCTTCCGACCCCGGCGACATCGGTGCCGCCGCACGACGCCAGCACGAACGCGACCGACACGCCTGCCATGAGGCGCGCCCAGGCTGCGGCGCGCCTGCGTCCCTGGTACACGACCATGCTCATCCCCTCGACGACTTCGCCGACTTCGCCGAGTTCGACGGCTTCGACGGCTTCGACGGCTTCGACGGCTTCGACGGCTTCGACGGCT
>DAORSF010000104.1:0-6599 GCA_035443405.1 Burkholderiaceae bacterium
AACCCGCTCGACGCAAGTACAGGAAAGAACAGAAGGGCCGCAACAAGGGCATCGCGACGCGCGGCACGTCGGTGTCGTTCGGCGACTTCGGGCTCAAGGCCACCGGCCGCGGACGCCTGACGGCGCGCCAGATCGAGGCGGCGCGACGTGCGATGACGCGCCACATCAAGCGGGGCGGCCGGGTCTGGATTCGCATCTTCCCGGACAAGCCGATCTCGAAGAAGCCCGCCGAGGTCCGCATGGGCAACGGCAAGGGCAACGTCGAGTACTACGTCGCCGAGATCCAGCCGGGCAAGGTTCTCTACGAAATGGACGGCGTGAACGAGACGCTTGCCCGCGAAGCTTTCGCGCTCGCCGCGGCCAAGCTGCCGATCTCGACCGTCTTCGTCTCGCGCATGGTCGGTGCCTGAGCGCCGCCGGTGACGACAAGGGCAATCAAATGAAAGCAAAAGAGCTGCGCGCCAAGGATCCCGTGGCGCTCAAGAAGGAACTCGACGAGCTGCTGCGGGCGCACTTTTCGCTGCGCATGCAGGTCGCGACCCAGCAACTGAACAACACGAGCCAGCTGGGCAAGACCCGGCGCGACATCGCGCGCGTGCGCACGGTGATGAACCAGAAGGCGGCGGCGAAATGACGACGACCCAGGCAACGACCGCCGCTCCTGCCGGCAAGATGGGGCTCAAGCGCACGCTGGTCGGGCGCGTGGTCAGCAACAAGATGCAGAAGACCGTCACCGTGCTCGTCGAGCGCCAGGTCAGGCACCCGGTCTACGGCAAGTACATCGTGAAGAGCACGAAGTACCACGCACACACCGACACGCCGTACAACGAGGGCGACCTGGTCGAGATCCAGGAGGGGCGCCCGATCTCGCGGACCAAGAGCTGGGTCGTCACCCGGCTCGTGACCCCGGTCGCCGCCTGAGCGCCGGGTCGGGGTGCGGCCGCCCGCCCGCCGGCTGGTTCGTTCCGGGGCGGCGCGACCGGGACGGGCTTGCAGGAAAATCGCGTCCATGCGATAATTTTTGGCTTCGGTCGGCGAGAAACGCAAGTTCACGCCTCCGGATCACCCAAACCACGGGACCAAGACTGACCGCGTGCCAGCCCGACGGGCCGGCGGCGGATCAAGTTGGGGCATACAAATGATTCAGATGCAATCGACGCTGGACGTCGCCGACAACACCGGCGCGCGTTCGGTCATGTGTATCAAGGTGCTCGGGGGCTCGAAGCGCCGCTACGCCGGCATCGGCGACGTCATCAAGGTCTCGGTCAAGGAGGCGCAGCCGCGCGGCCGCGTCAAGAAGGGCGAGATCTACAACGCGGTCGTCGTGCGCACCGCCAAGGGCGTTCGCCGCCAGGACGGCTCGCTGATCAGGTTCGACGGCAATGCCGCCGTGCTGCTCAACGCCAAGCTCGAGCCGATCGGCACGCGCATCTTCGGCCCGGTCACGCGCGAGCTGCGCACCGAGCGCTTCATGAAGATCGTTTCGCTCGCACCGGAGGTGATCTGATGCAGAAGATCCGCAAGGGCGATGAGGTGATCGTCATCGCCGGACGTGACAAGGGCAAGCGCGGCACGGTGCTGCGCCGCATCGACGACGCGCATCTCGTCGTCGAGGGCGTGAACATCGTGAAGAAGCACGTGCGCCCGAACCCGATGAAGGGGCAGACCGGCGGGATCGTCGACAAGGCGATGCCGATCGACCAGTCCAACGTGATGCTGTTGAACCCGGCCACCGGCAAGGGCGATCGCGTCGGCGTGAAGGCGCTCGAGGACGGCCGCAAGGTGCGCGTCTTCAGGTCCAACGGCGAAATGGTGAATGCCTGAGGGTGAATGCCTGAGGGTGAATGCCCGAGGGTGAATGCCCGAGGGTGAATGCCAGAGGCAAATTGGGAAACGGAAATGGCTCGCCTGCAACAGCACTATCGCGAGAAGGTCGTCCCCGACCTGATGAAGCAGTTCGGCTTCAAGTCGGTGATGGAGGTGCCACGAATCACCAAGATCACGCTGAACATGGGCGTGTCCGAGGCGGTGGCGGACAAGAAGGTCCTGGACAACGCGTCTGCGGACCTGACCAAGATCGCCGGCCAGAAGGTCGTGACGACCAAGGCCAAGAAGGCGATCGCGGGCTTCAAGATCCGCGCCGGCTATCCGATCGGCTGCATGGTCACGCTGCGAGGGGAGCGGATGTTCGAGTTCCTCGACCGCCTGGTCACGGTCGCGCTGCCGCGCGTGCGCGACTTCCGGGGCGTGTCCGGGAAGGCTTTCGACGGCCGCGGCAACTACAACATCGGGGTCAAGGAACAGATCATCTTCCCCGAGATCGAGTACGACAAGGTCGACGCGTTGCGCGGGCTGAACATCAGCATCACGACCACCGCGAAGAACGACGAGGAAGCGAAGGCGCTGCTGGCGGCCTTCAAGTTCCCGTTCCGCAACTGAACCGAGGACGCACCACAGTGGCCAAACTCGCCATGATCAACCGCGACCTGAAGCGTCAGGCGACGGTTCGCAAGTTCGCCGCCAAGCGCAAGGCGCTCGAGGCGATCATCAACGACCAGTCGCTGTCCGAGGAAGATCGCTACCAGGCGCGCCTGAAGCTGCAGGCGCTGCCCCGCGATTCCAGCCCGACCAGGCTGCGCAATCGCTGCGAGATCACGGGCCGCCCGCGCGGCACGTTCCGCAAGTTCGGCCTCGGCCGCAACAAGCTTCGCGAGTTCGCGATGCGCGGCGAAGTCCCTGGCCTGACCAAGGCGAGCTGGTAAACGAGGAATCCATCATGAGCATGAGCGATCCGGTCGCCGACATGTTCACGCGCATCCGCAACGCGCAGCGCGTCGAAAAGGAATCGGTGTCAATGCCGTCGTCCAAGCTGAAAGTGGCGATTGCGCAGGTGCTGAAGGACGAGGGCTACATCGACGGCTTCGCGGTCAAGGGCGAAGGCGTGAAGAACGAACTCGAAGTTCAGCTGAAGTACTACGCGGGGCGCCCCGTCATCGAGCGTCTCGAGCGCGTTTCGCGCCCGGGGCTGCGCGTGTATCGCGGCCGCGACGCGCTGCCGCAGGTCATGAATGGCCTCGGCGTGGCGATCGTCACCACGCCGAAGGGCGTGATGACCGACCGCCGCGCGCGCGCCAGCGGCGTGGGTGGCGAAGTCATCGCCTACGTGGCCTGACGCGGAGGTCGACATGTCCCGAGTAGGCAAGAATCCCGTGGCGATCCCGGCCGGCGTCGACGTGACGCTGGGCGACGGCGCGATCACCGTCAAGGGCCCGCTGGGCACGCTGACGCAGCGGGTCGACCCGCTGGTGAAAGTCGCGCGCGAAGGCGCCGAGCTCACGTTCCCGCCGGCCGACGAGAGCCGCGGTGCCAACGCGATGAGCGGCACCTACCGCGCGCTTGTGGCGAACATGGTCCGCGGCGTCTCGAAGGGCTTCGAGAAGAAGTTGCAGCTGGTCGGTACCGGGTACCGCGCGCAGGCCCAGGGCGCGACCCTGAACCTGTCGCTCGGCTTCTCGCACCCGGTCGTCTACAAGCTCCCGGCCGGCGTGAAGGCGGAGACGCCGACGCAGACCGACATCCTGATCAAGGGCGCCGACAAGCAGGTGGTCGGCCAGGTCGCCGCCGAAATTCGCGCGTTCCGCGAACCCGAGCCCTACAAGGGCAAGGGCGTGCGCTACGCCGACGAGCGGGTGGTATTGAAGGAAGTGAAGAAGAAGTAAGCCTCGCGGCTGCTTCCGAGGAATCGACCGATGGACAAGAACATCTCCCGTCTTCGCCGTGCCCGCCAGACGCGGCTGAAGATCCGCGAACTGCGGGTCAGGCGGCTGACCGTGCACCGCTCGAACGCACACATCTACGCCAGCATCGTCGAAGTCGGCGGCGACAAGGTGCTGGTGTCGGCATCGACCGTCGAGCAGGAGCTGCGCACGCAACTGGCCGGCAAGCAGGGCCGTGGCGGCAACGTGGATGCCGCGGCACTGGTCGGCAAGCGCATCGCCGAGAAGGCGCTGGCTGCGGGCATCGACAGCGTCGCCTTCGACCGCGGCGGCTACCGCTTCCACGGGCGCGTCAAGGCGCTTGCCGAGGCGGCCCGCGAAGCGGGCCTGAAGTTCTAAGCGAACGGATTCGAACATGGCAAAGATCCAAGCAAAAGTCACCGGCAAGGGCACCGAGGAGCGCGACGACGGCCTGCGCGAGAAGATGATCGCGGTCAACCGCGTCACCAAGGTCGTCAAGGGCGGCCGGATTCTCGGTTTCGCGGCGCTGACGGTGGTCGGCGACGGCGACGGGCGTATCGGCATGGGCAAGGGCAAGTCCCGCGAGGTTCCCGTGGCGGTGCAGAAGGCGATGGACGAGGCGCGGCGCAAGCTGGTCAAGATCCCGTTGCGCAGCGGCACGCTGCATCACCAGGTGACCGGCCGCCACGGCGCGTCGGTGGTGATGCTCAAGCCCGCTCCGGACGGTACCGGCATCATCGCCGGCGGTCCGATGCGCGCGATCTTCGAGGTGATGGGCGTGAGCAACGTCGTCGCCAAGAGCCACGGTTCGTCGAACCCCTACAACATGGTGCGCGCGACGATCGATGCGCTGCGCAACCTGACCACGCCGGCCGAGATCGCGGCCAAGCGCGGCAAGTCGGTCGAGGAAATCCTCGGCTGAGTGCGCGCAGGCGCGCTGGCGCGCGGCGCCGGTGCATGGAGAGCACGATGAGCAAGAAGATGGTGAAGGTGACCCTGGTGAAGAGCCCGATCGGCACGCGCGGCACGCATCGTGCGACCGTGCTGGGCCTGGGCCTGAAGAAGGTCAACCAGACGCGCGAGCTGGAAGACACGCCGGCCGTGCGCGGCATGATCAGCAAGGTGTCGTACCTCGTCAGGGTGCACTGAGATGAAACTGAACGAAATCAAGCCCGCCGAAGGCAGCACGCACGCGCGCAAGCGCGTCGGCCGCGGCATCGGCTCGGGCCTCGGCAAGACCGCGGGTCGCGGGCACAAGGGACAGAAGTCGCGTTCGGGCGGCTTCCACAAGGTCGGCTTCGAAGGCGGGCAGATGCCGCTGCAGCGCCGGCTGCCCAAGCGCGGCTTCAGGTCGATGAGCGCCGGCGACACCGCCGAAGTCCGCCTGTCGGACCTCGAGCGCCTCGAAGGCAGCGATGTCGACCTGCTCGCGTTGAAGGCCGCTGGCGTCGTGTCGCAACTGGCGCTCGGTGCGAAGGTGATCCTGTCGGGCGCGCTGACGCGTGCGGTCAACCTGAAGGGCGTCGCAGCGACCAAGGGAGCGAAGGCCGCGATCGAGGCGGCGGGCGGCTCGGTGGCCTGAGGCATCGACTCGCGAACGACCGATCGGGACGACGTACGTGGCAACCAACCCCGCAGCGCTGGCGAAGGCAGGAAAGTTCGGCGATCTCAAGCGCCGGCTGATGTTCCTGGTGCTGGCGCTCGTCGTCTACCGCGTCGGCGCGCACATCCCGGTGCCCGGTATCGACCCGAACCAGCTCGCGCAGCTGTTCCAGGGGCAGCAGGGCGGCATTCTCGGGATGTTCAACCTGTTCTCGGGTGGCGCGCTGTCGCGCTTCACCGTGTTCGCGCTGGGGATCATGCCGTACATCTCGGCGTCGATCATCATGCAGCTGCTGACCGTGGTCGTGCCCTTCCTCGAAGCCAAGAAGAAGGAAGGGGAAGCGGGCCGCCGCGAGATCACGAAGTACACGCGCTGGTTCACGGTGGGGCTGGCGACGTTCCAGGCGATCGGGATCGCGATCGCGATCGAGGCGCAACCGGGACTGGTCCTCGAGCCGGGCCCGGCGTTCCGCTTCATGACGGTCGTGTCGCTGGTGACGGGCACGATGTTCCTGATGTGGCTCGGCGAGCAGATCACCGAGCGCGGGCTCGGCAACGGGATCTCGATCATCATCTTCGCCGGCATCGTCGCCGGCCTGCCGAGCGCGTTGGCGGGGATGGGCGAGCTGATCCGCACCGGGGCGATGAGCGGGTTCGTATCGCTGCTGATCATCGGGCTGGTCGTGCTGGTGACTGCCGCGGTGGTGTTCGTCGAGCGTGGGCAGCGCAAGATCACGGTCAACTACGCCAAGCGCCAGGTCGGCAACCGCGTCTACGGCGGGCAGACCTCGCACCTGCCGCTGAAGCTGAACATGTCGGGCGTGATCCCGCCGATCTTCGCGTCGTCGATCATTCTCTTCCCGGCGACGATCGCGCAATGGTTCACGTCGGGCGACGCGTCGAACCCGGCGATCCGCTGGCTGCGCGACGTCGCGTCGACGCTGTCGCCGGGCCAGCCGGTCTACATCCTGATGTACGCGATGGCGATCGTGTTCTTCTGCTTCTTCTACACGGCGCTGGTGTTCAACAGCCGCGAGACGGCGGAGAACCTGAAGAAGAGCGGCGCGTTCGTGCCCGGCATCCGGCCGGGCGAGCAGACGGCGAAGTACATCGACAAGATCCTGATGCGGCTCACGCTGGTCGGCGCGGCGTACATCACGGCGGTCTGCCTGCTGCCCGAATTCCTGGTGCTGAAGTGGAACGTCCCGTTCTACTTCGGCGGCACCTCGCTGCTGATCATCGTCGTGGTGACGATGGACT
>DAORSF010000105.1:0-6596 GCA_035443405.1 Burkholderiaceae bacterium
GCCGCCGATCACGCCGGCGGCGCGGCGAAACAGCGTGTTCGCGATCGCGTCGTCACGGGGACGGCCGCGGCCTTGCGCGTGCATCCAGCCCATGCGCAGCAGCGCGTCGGCGTGATCGAGGCGAGCCGCCTCGCAGTAGAGCGCGTAGGCCTTCGCGTAGCTGCGGGCCGCGCCCTCGGCCTCCTCGAGCCGGATCGCGCGGTCCGTGAGTTCGCGCGCCCGGTGCGCGGACTCGGCGTCGGCCTGGGCGCTAGCCTGCAGGGCCGGTCCGGAGCCGGCGTGCTCTACGCCCACCGATTCCTTGCGCGGCGCCTCCTGGGCGAGGCCCGGCGCGGCGCCCACCAGCAACGCCGCCGACGCGAAGAGGGGCGCGACGCGCGACCGGCCGCTGCGACCCGCCCGTCGAGGGCGGATCGTCGATCCGATTGTCCAGGCTGCGCTGATCATGACCATTCTCCACAGTCCCAGCATAGCGCAGGAATGCCGGCAGCCGTGCGAATCGCCCCAGTGAGGCCGGGGCGCGGCCCGATCAGCAGCGCCAGGCGCGGACGACGACCTCGCGGCGCGGGCCCGCGTGGACCACGCAGGCCTTGTGCGAATCGTCGATCTCGAGATCGACGAAGCGCCACGGCGTCCCGCGATCGCCCGGGTTGCGGTCGTAGGCGAGCTTCGGCCCTGTCTCGCCTGCGACGATCCCGATGTCGGGGAGCGAACGGCTCAGTCCTTCGCCGAGTGCCTTGACATAGGCTTCCTTGCGGACCCATATCGTTGCGAAGGCCGCCGCGCGCAGCGGTTCGACCGTGGCCAGGGCGAACGCGCGTTCTTCGGGCGACAGGATCCACAGGAAGTCGTCGGGCCTTGCGAAGTCGGGGCGGATCCGTTCGACGTCGACGCCGACCTCGACGTCCGCGACCACGTGCAATACCCAGCGCCCCGAGTGGCTCGAATTGAAGCACGGCGCCCGCCCGAGGTCCGGCCGCAGCCGCGGCTTTCCGTAGCGCCCCTCGTCGAAGTCGAGCGCCGAGGGGTCGACGCCGAGTCGCCTGGCCAGCAGCACCCTTCGGGTGCTGCGCGCGATGACGAATCGGTGCCGATCCTCGTCGCGATAGAAGCGCGCCGCGCGTCGGGCCTCGTCCGCGGTCAGCCGGCTGCCATGTTCGGCCAGGCGCGCGATCTCGGCGGCGACGTCGACCGTCCAGACCTCAGGCATCGGCCCCGGCCCCGACCCGTTCCCGGCTGGCGACCGGCTGCGACGACGGCACATCGTCGCGACCGATCGCGTCGGCGAGGATTCGCGCCAGCGACGCGGCGTGCGGCGCGTACAGCATCCGGTTGTGGGCGCAATGCATGCTGCGCACCTCGACGCCTTCGCCGCTGAGCGCTCCCCATCCGAAGGTCGGGTCACCGTCCTCGATCGCACCGACCTGTCGCTCTCCGCTTTCGGCGCGGACCAGCAGCACGCGCCCCGGGTAGAGACGGGGACGGTAGGCCTCCCAGGCGGCGAGCATCCGGCGCGCCGCACGCTCCATGGCGCGCGTGAGCGCCGTCTGTTCGACCTCGTCGCCGTCGAACAGCGCGCGTTCGCGAGGGAACAGGTGCCTGATCATCCATTGCGCGCGACCGGTCAGGTAGGCCAGCATCTGCGCCGGGCTCATGCTGGCCGCCTCGCGCAGGTGCAGCAGCACGCGCATCGGTGCCGAGCGCCGTCGCCGCTTGCCCGACACGTTGCAGTCGAGCAGCGCCAGCAGCGCCACCGTCTCGCCGAGCCGGTGCAACTGTTGCGCGATCTCGTGCACGATCTTTCCGCCCATCGAGTACCCGGCGAGCCGGTACGGCCCCGAAGGCTGCACCTGGCGCATGTCCTCGATCATCCGCTTCGCGACGCTCTCGATCGAGAGGTCGGGGTCGTCGGCGCCGAACGCCCCGGTATCGAGCACGTGCAGCGACTGCCTCGGCCCGAGCGCCTTCGCGAGTTCGTTGAGAATGATCAGCTGACCACCCCATCCGGACACGAAGAACAGCGGTCGGGCACCGTCGCCCGGCTCGATGGTCACGACGCAGCTGCGCGCGTCGCGCGCGGCGTTCTCGCGCAGCAGGGCCGCGAACCGGCGGATCGTCGGCGCCTCGAAGAACGACGCGGTGCGCAGCTGCCTGCCCATCCGCCGATCGATCTCGGCGAGGACGCGCACGGCGAGCATCGAGTGGCCGCCGAGGTCGAAGAAATCGGCATCCAGCGGAATCCCGGAACGCCCGAGCACCGACTCCCATATCGCACGCAGCTCGCGCTCGATCGCGTCGCCGTCATCGTGGCCGACGCCCGCGTCGGTGTCCAGTCCGCCGACCGGCGGCGCCGGCAATGCGGCACGATCCAGCTTGCCGTTCGCGGTCAGCGGGAGCGCGTCGATCGACACGAAGGCCGCCGGAATCATGAACGAGGGCAGCCGCTCCGACAGCGCGGCACGCAGGCTCGCGCCGTCGAGGCGCTCGGCGCCGGCCTTCCAGACGACGTAGCCGGTGAGGCGACGGTCGCCGGGCAGGTCTTCGCGGACGACGACCTCCTGCTGCGCGACGCCGGGCAATGCGGCGATCGCCGCGCGCACCTCGCCGAGTTCGATCCGGAAACCGCGCAGCTTCACCTGTTCGTCGCCGCGGCCGCAGAACACGATCGCGCCGTCCGCAAGGCGCCGGGCGCGGTCGCCGGTTCGGTACAGGCGCTCGCCGGTCGCCTCGTACCGGTCCACGAAGCGTTCGGCGTCGAGGTCCGGCCGACGGAAGTAGCCGCGCGCAAGCCCCGGCCCGCCGATCCACAACTCGCCGGTCACGCCGACCGGTGCGGGTCGCATCGACGCATCCAGCACGTGGCAAGTCGTGTTCGCGATCGGGCGCCCGATCGGGATCGTGTCGGGAACCTTGCCTCGCGCGACCGATGGCGGGACCTCGTGCCAGGTTGCGAAGGTGGTGGTCTCGGTGGGGCCGTAGACGTGCAACAGGCGTCGCGGCGGGCGGTTGCGAAGCACGCGCGCGACCGCCTCGGGACTGACCGCCTCGCCGCCGAACAGCAGGTCGCGCAGGCCGTGGAAGACGTCGGGCGAATGCGCGGCGTGCTCGTTGAACAAGGCGGTGGTGACGAACAGCGTCGTGATCTCGTCGTCGGCGATCTGCCGCTTCAGTTCCGGCGCCGACAGCAGCGTATCGGTGGGAACGATCGTCAGCCGGGCGCCGTTGAGCAGCGCACCCCAGATCTCGAAGGTCGCGGCGTCGAACGACGAATTCGACGCCTGCGCGACGCAGTCCGCCGGGGCGATCCGGACGTAGTCGGTGTTGCACACCAGTCGCGCGACCGCGCGGTGCGGGATCATCACGCCCTTCGGCCGGCCGGTCGAGCCGGACGTGTAGACGACGTAGGCCAGATCGTCGGCGCTCGCCAGCGGTTCGGGATCGGACTCCGGCCCGTCGGCCATCGACGCCCCGGTGCCTGCCTCGACGTCGAGCAATCGCGCCGCGACGGCGCCGAGCCGGTCGCGCGTCGCCTGCTGCGCGAGGATGACCGGAGCGCCGGAGTCGGAGACCATGAACGCGATCCGCTCGGCCGGATAGTCCGGGTCGATCGGTACGTAGGCCCCGCCGGCCTTGAGGATGGCCAGCATGGCGACGATCATCCCGGGGCTGCGCTGCATGCACAGCCCGACCGGAACGTTCGGCCCGACGCCGAGTCCGCGCAGGTGGTGCGCGAGCCGGTTCGCACGACGGTTCAGTGCTCCGTACGCCAGGCACGGACGGCCCTCGAACACGACGGCCACTGCCTCCGGCGTGCGCGCCGCCTGCGCTTCGAACAGGCGGTGCACCGTCTCGTTCGCGGGGAAGTCGCGCGCGGTGTCGTTCCACTGCGCGAGGAGCCGATCCGCTTCGCCTTCGTCCATCATCGGCAGCGCCGACAGCTTCGCGCCCGGATCCGCGGCGACGCCTTCGAGCAGGATGCGGAAGTGCCTGGCCATGCGCTCGATCGTCGCGTGGTCGAACAGGTCGCGGTTGTAGCCGAACTGGACCTCGAGACGATCGGCGGCTTCGGTCACCGATACCGACAGGTCGAACTTCGCCTGGAGCGACTGGATCGGCACGCTCTCGGCCTGGACGCCGGCCAGCGCGAGCGGCGTTTCGCCCCAGTTCTGCACGGCGAAGCTGACCTGGAAGAGCGGATTGCGGCCGATCTCGCGTGGCGGGTTCAGTTCGGCGACCAGGCGCTCGAACGGAACGTCCTGGTTGGCCCAGGCGTCCAGCGTGTCGCGGCGGACGCGTTCGACGAGCTCGGCGAAGCCGGGATCTCCCGACAGGTCCGTCCGCATCACCAGCATGTTGACGAAATAGCCGAGCACGCCGTCGAGTTCCGGGCGGTCCCGCCCGGCGATGGGCGTGCCGACCGCGACGTCGTTGCCGGCTCCGTAGCGCGCGAGCAGCAGGCGGAACGCCGACATCAGCACCATGTACGACGTCGCTCCGCGGCGTTGCGCCAGTCCGGCGAGCGCGCGGGCCGTGTCCGCCGCGATCGTGACCGAGTGCGCCCCCGCGCCGAGCTTCGCGGTCGTCGAGCGCGGACGGTCGAACGGCAGGTCGTGCGCCTCGATGCCGGCGAGGTGTGCGGCCCAGTACTGCAGCTGCCGCGTGAAGCCGTCCTCGCCGGCGCGTTCCCTGCTCCAGATCGCGTAGTCGAGAAAGCGCACCGGGATTGGCGTCAACGCCGCGTCGGGATCGGCGCCGGCCAGCGCCGCTTCGTACAGCGTGTTCAGCTCACGGTTGAAGATGCCCGACGACCATCCGTCCGAGACGATGTGATGAACGACGACCAGCAGCACGTGGTCGGTCGGCGACCGGCGAAACAGGCGGATCCTCAGCGGGCGTCCGGCGGCCAGGTCGAACGGCTCGTGCGCAGCCACTTGCAGCAGCGGCATGCCCGGGTAGAGGTCGCCGGCCCGATGGTCGCCGGTCCGATCGCTGCTCGCGGCCGCGTCGACGACGACGAAGTCGGGCTCGTCGCTGTCGAGAACGAACTGGGCCGGGACGCCGCGAACCTCGCGGAATGCGGTGCGCAGGACGGCGTGTCGCCGCACGAGCGCGCGCAACGCGCCCCGCAGCGCGTCGACGCGCAACGGGCCGTGCAGCCGCGTCGCGCTCGCGATGTTGTAACGGCTCCCGTTGTCGTCGAGCCGATTGATGAACCACAGCGCTTCCTGCGCCGAGCTGAGCGGTCCCGTCAGTGCGCCGGTCGCCGGAATCGGGGCCGGGGCTGCCGCGGACCGCGAGCGATCCGACTCCGGGATCGCCTCGATGCGCGCGGCCAGTCCGGCGACCGTCGGCGCTTCGAACAGCGTCCGCAGCGGGATGTCGAGATCCAGCGCCCGGCGCGTGCGCGCCATGGCCTGTGTCGCCATCAGCGAATGACCGCCGAGCTCGAAGAAGTCGTCGTGGATGCCCACGCGCTCGCGCCCGAGCACTTCGGCCCAGATTGCGACCAGCGTTGCCTCGATCGGCGTGCGCGCGGCGACCCACGCCGTCGCGGCCTGCGCCGTTTCCGTCGCGGGCGCAGGAAGCGCATGACGATCGATCTTGCCGCTGGCCAGGTGCGGCAGCTTCGCCAGCGGCACGATCGCCGCCGGCACCATGTAGTCGGGAAGGTGCGCCTTCAGCGCCGTCTTCAGCGTGCTCGCATCGACACCGTCGCCCTCGACGTAGGCCACCAGACGCCGATCGCCCGGCCGGTCCTCGCGGACGATCACTGCGCTCTTGCGCACGCCGTCGCAGCTGTCGAGGGTCGCTTCGATCTCGCCCAGCTCGACCCGCTGGCCGCGGATCTTGACCTGGTGATCGCTGCGGCCGACGAAGGCCAGGATGCCGTCGGCGCGCCAGCGCGCCAGGTCGCCGGTGCGGTACAGGCGTTCGCCGGAAACGAAGGGGTTCGCGACGAAGCGTTCCGCGGTGAGTTCGGGACGGTTCAGGTAGCCGCGACCCAGCCCGACGCCGCCGAGACACAACTCCCCGACGACGCCGACGGGCACCGGTCGGAGGTTCGCGTCGAGCACGTACACGCGCGTGTTCGCGATCGGTCGCCCGATCGGCACGGGTCCGGGTCCGGGAACGACCGCGGCCGGGTCCATGCTGGTGCTGACGTCGCTGGCCTCGGTCGCGCCGTAGTAGTGGCCGAGCTCGGCGTCGGGCAGGCAACGTTCGAATTCGCGCACCAGGTCCCAATCGACCGCCTCGCCGCCGGTGACGAAGTGGCGCAGGCTGGTGCATTCGGCGAATTCGGGCTCGAGCAGCAGCGCGCGCAACTCGGTCGGCACCGCGTTGGTGATCGTGATGCCGTAGTGCCGGATCGCGCCGGCGTGGTACGCGGTGTCCTTCTCGCCACCGGGGCGGGCGAGAACGACGGGGCCGCCGACGACCAGCGGCGCCAGGAATTTCCAGACCGAAGCGTCGAACGTCGTGGCGGTCTTCTGGAACAGCCGGTCCGCCGCGGTCAGGCGCAGGTGGTCGATCATCCACAGCACGCGGTTGCAGATGCCGCGGTGGGGGATCATCGCGCCCTTGGGCTTGCCGGTGGA
>DAORSF010000106.1:0-6586 GCA_035443405.1 Burkholderiaceae bacterium
CTGCTGCTCGACGAGCCGATGGCCGGCATGAACGTCGAGGAGAAGCAGGACATGTCGCGCTTCATCCTCGACGTCAACGACGAGTTCGGCACGACCATCGTGCTGATCGAGCACGACATGGGCGTCGTCATGGACATCTCGGACCGCGTCGTGGTGCTCGACTATGGCAAGAAGATCGGAGACGGCATGCCCGACGAGGTGCGCGGCAACCCCGACGTGATCAGCGCCTACCTCGGCGCCAGCCACTGAGAGCCTCGATACCATGGGCTTTTTCATCGAAACCGTTTTCGGCGGCCTGATGTCCGGCATGCTCTACGCGCTGATTGCGCTCGGATTCGTGCTGATCTTCAAGGCCTCGGGGGTGTTCAACTTCGCGCAGGGCGCGATGGTGCTGTTCGCGGCGCTGGCGATGGCGCGCTTCTCGGAGTGGTTTCCCGCCTTGCTCGGCTTCGACAGCAAGTTGATCGCCAACCTGCTTGCCTTCGCCGGCGCGATGATCGTGATGATCGCCGTGGCCTGGCTCGTAGAGCGGCTGGTGCTCGGCCGGCTCGTCAACCAGGAAGGCATCACGCTGCTGATGGCGACGCTGGGCATTGCCTACTTCCTCGACGGCTTCGGCCAGACGGTGTTCGGTTCGGACATCTACAAGATCGACGTCGGCCTGCCCAAGGACCCGATCTTCCTGTTCGAGAACCTTTTCGAAGGCGGCGTCCTGATCAACAAGGAAGACCTGTACGCCGCCGTGATCGCCGCCGCGCTGGTCGCCTTCCTGTCGCTGTTCTTCCAGAAGACCGCCACCGGCCGCGCGCTTCGCGCCGTGGCCGACGACCACCAGGCCGCACAGTCGATCGGCATTCCGCTCGACCGGATCTGGGTCATCGTCTGGAGCGTTGCCGGGTTCGTCGCGCTGGTGGCCGGGATGATCTGGGGCAGCAAGCTCGGCGTGCAGTTCTCGCTGTCGCTGGTCGCGCTGAAGGCGCTGCCGGTGGTGATCCTGGGCGGCCTCACGTCCGTGCCCGGCGCGATCGTCGGAGGGCTGATCATCGGGGTGGGCGAGAAGCTGTCCGAGGTCTACATCGGGCCGATGCTCGGCGGCGGCATCGAGATCTGGTTCGCCTACGTGCTGGCCCTGGCGTTCCTGCTCGTGCGCCCGCAGGGCCTGTTCGGCGAAAAGATCATCGATCGCGTATGAACCTGCCCGTGATGACGTCGACCGAGGCCCGCGCGCCGGAAGCACCCGGGCGCGGCGCCCCGTAACAGCGACCCATCGAACCCATGCTCTACAGAGAGAACGGCCAATTCAAGGCGAGCTACCGCGCCGACCAGCAGATCTTCCCGATCCGCCAGGACCGCTGGGCGATCGGCGCGCTGCTGGCCGTCGCCTTCGTCGTGGTGCCGCTGCTGGCCGACGAGTACATGCTGCGCGCCATCTTCGTCCCGTTCCTGATCCTGTCGCTGGCTGCGCTCGGGCTGAACGTGCTGGTCGGCTACTGCGGGCAGATCTCGCTCGGCGCGGGCGCATTCATGGCGGTGGGAGCCTATGCGGCCTACAACTTCATGGTGCGCATCGAGGGCATGCCGATGCCGGTCGCCATGTTGCTCGGTGGCGCGTTCGCGACGCTGGTCGGCGTGGTCTTCGGGATTCCTTCGCTGCGAATCAAGGGCCTGTACCTCGCGGTCGCGACGCTCGCGGCGCAGTTCTTCGTCGATTGGGCCTTCCTGCGCATCGGCTGGTTCACGAACTACACGCCGTCGGGCTCGGTGTCGGTCGCCGAACTGAGCTTCTTCGGCCTGCCGGTGGTCTCGCCGCTGCAGAAGTACCTGTTCTGCCTCGCAGTCGTCTGCGTGTTCGCGCTGCTGGTCAAGAACCTCGTGCGCGGGCACATCGGCCGCGAGTGGATGGCCGTGCGCGACATGGACGTCGCCGCGTCGGTGATCGGCATCCGGCCCGTCTACGCGAAGCTTACCGCGTTCGCGGTCAGTTCGTTCATCATCGGCGTGGCCGGCGCGCTGTGGGCCTTCGTCTACCTCGGCTCGTGGGAGCCGGCGGCGTTCAACATCAACCGGTCGTTCGACCTTCTGTTCATGATCATCATCGGCGGGCTCGGCTCGGTGATGGGCAGCTTCTTCGGCGCCGCCTTCATCGTCACGCTGCCGATCTGGCTCGACCAGTTGCTGCCGGCGCTCGGCGCTGCCGTCGGCATCCCGATCGACACCGCGACCGTGTCGCACATCGTCTTCATGATCTTCGGCGCACTGATCGTGTTCTTCCTGATCGTCGAGCCGCACGGCCTGGCGAGACTGTGGTCGGTCGGCAAGGAGAAGCTTCGCCTGTGGCCCTTCCCGCACTGAATCGCACCCTGGCAACCCTCAAACACCCCCGCACCGTCGAGTGCTATTTCCCAAACTGGAGGCAGACATGAAACTCAAGTCCCTGGTCGCCGCATTGGCGATCGCCACCGCCGGCGCGTCGCTGCTCGGCCCCGACCTCGCCGTCGCGCAGGCGAAGGAGCAGTTCTTCCCGGCCCTGCCGTACCGCACCGGCCCCTACGGCCCCAACGGCGCGCCCTGGGCCAACGGCTATGCCGACTACCTGAAGCTCGTGAACGCCAAGGGCGGCATCAACGGCGTGAAGATCGTCTACGAGGAATGCGAGACCGGCTACGACACCGCGCGCGGCGTCGAGTGCTACGAGCGCCTGAAGGGCAAGCACGGTGGTGCGACGCTGTTCCAGCCGCTGTCCACCGGCATCACTTTTGCGCTCACCGACAAGGCGCCGGTCGACAAGATCCCGCTGATCACCGCCGGTTACGGCCGCAGCGAGTCGCAGGACGGCCTCGTGTTCGGCTGGAACTTCCCGCTCGCCGGCACCTACTGGGTCGGCGCGGACGTGCTGATCCAGCACATCGCGAAGAAGGAAGGCGGCTACGACAAGCTCAAGGGCAAGAAGATCACCCTCGTCTACCACGACAGCCCGTACGGCAAGGAGCCGATCCCGCTGCTGCAGGAGCGCGCCAAGGCGCACGGCTACGAGCTGCAGCTGCTGCCGGTCACCCACCCGGGCGTCGAGCAGAAGGCAACCTGGCTGCAGATCCGCCAGAGCCGGCCCGACTACGTGTTCCTGTGGGGCTGGGGCGTGATGAACTCGGTAGCGCTGAAGGAGGCGCAGGCCACCGGCTACCCCCGCGAGAAGATGTACGGCGTGTGGTGGTCGGCCGCCGAGCCGGACGTCAAGGACGTCGGCGCCGGCGCCAAGGGCTACAACGGCCTGGCCATGCAGCACGGCGCGCACCCGAACGCCAAGGTCACGAAGGAGATCCTCGCCATGGTGCACGACAAGAACCAGGGCACGGGTCCGCGCGAGGAGGTCGGTTCGGTGCTGTACATGCGCGGCGCGATGAGCGCGATGCTCGCGGTCGAAGGCGTCAAGCGCGCGCAGGAGCGCTACGGCAAGGGCAAGTGGATGACCTCCGAGCAGACGCGCTGGGGCCTGGAGAACCTGGCGCTCGACGCGAAGAAGCTCGACGCGCTGGGCTTCGGCGAGGTCATGCGGCCGGTCTCGACCACCTGCGCCGACCACATGGGCCCGGCCTGGGCGCGCATCCACACGTGGGACGGAGGCAAGTGGGCCTTCTCGTCCGACTGGTACCAGGCGGACGAGTCCATCCTGAAGCCGCTGGTCAGGAGCACGGCGGCCAAGTACGCGGCCGAGAAGAAGATCACGCCGCGCACGCCGGCCCAGTGCCAGGAGTGACGGGCTGAGGTCCCACGGGCCCCGCGAGGGGCCCTTTTCCGGGCGCCGCGCGCGGCGCCGGGAAAAGGCAGAAGCGATCCATGAGCGACATCCTCCTCAACGTCAACGGCATCGAGGTCATCTACAACCACGTGATCCTCGTGCTCAAGGGCGTCTCGCTGCAGGTGCCCGAGGGCGGCGTGGTCGCGCTGCTCGGCGGCAACGGCGCGGGCAAGACGACGACGCTGCGCGCCGTCTCCAATCTCCTTGCCGGCGAGCGCGGCGAAGTCACCAAGGGCTCCGTCGAGTACCGGGGGGAACGCATCGAGAAGATGACGCCTGCGCAGATGGTCGATCGCGGCGTCATCCAGGTGATGGAGGGGCGTCACTGCTTCGCCCACCTCACGATCGAGGAGAACCTGATGACCGGCGCCTACACCCGCAAGGATGGCAAGGCCGCCGTCGCCGGGACGCTCGAGAAGGTCTACGCCTACTTCCCGCGACTGAAGACGAGGCGCCAGAGCCAGGCCGCCTACACCTCGGGAGGCGAGCAGCAGATGTGCGCGATCGGCCGCGCCCTGATGGCCAATCCGAGGATGGTGCTGCTCGACGAGCCCAGCATGGGCCTTGCGCCCCAGATCGTCGAGGAGGTGTTCGAGATCGTGAAGGACCTGAACACCAAGGAAAAGGTCACCTTCCTGCTCGCCGAGCAGAATACCAACATGGCGCTGCGCTATGCCGACTACGGCTACATCCTCGAGAACGGCCGCATCGTGATGGATGGCGAGGCGCACGCGCTGCGCGAGAACGAGGACGTCAAGGAGTTCTACCTCGGCGTGTCGAAGGAAGGCCGAAAGTCGTTCCGCGACATCAAGTCGTATCGCCGCCGGAAGCGCTGGTTATGAGCGCCTGGTACGACCCGCTCGAGACCCGGCCTGCCGAGGCGCGCGAAGGCGCGCTGATGGCGCGCCTGCCCGCCCTGGTCGAGCACGCGATCACGAAGTCGCGCGGCTGGGCGAAGCTGCTCGCCGGCGTCGATCCCCGCGCGATCAGCTCGCGCAAGGCGCTGGCGCAGCTTCCGGTGCTGCGCAAGGGCGAACTCAAGCCGTTGCAGCAGCAGGATCCGCCGTTCGGCGGCCTGACCACGGTCGAGCCGGGCCGGATGGGGCGCCTGTTCATGTCGCCCGGCCCGATCTTCGATCCCGAGGGAGCCCGCGACGATCCGTGGCGTGCGACGCGGGCGCTGTACGCGGCCGGCATCCGGCCGGGGCACATCGTGCAGAATTGCTTCGGCTATCACCTGACGCCGGGGGCGTGGATGGTCGACGGCGCAGCGCGCAGGCTCGGGTGCGCCGTGATCCCCGCGGGCACCGGGCAGACCGAGCAGCAGATCGAACTGATCCGCACGTTCAGGCCCGACGCCTATGCCGGCACGCCGTCGTTCCTGCGGATCATCGTCGAGAAGGCGCGCGAGTTGTCGCTCGACATCTCCAACCTGAAGCGGGCGCTGCTGGCGGCCGAGGCACTGCCGCCGAGCTTGCGCAGCTGGTTCCACCAGCAGGGAATCGAGACCGTGCTGCAGTGGTACGGCACCGCCGACCTCGGGCTGGTCGCCTACGAGTCGACCGCGATGGAAGGGATGATCCTCGACGAGGACCTGATCCTCGAGATCGTGCGGCCCGGGACCGGCGAGCCGGTCGCGGACGGCGAGGTCGGCGAGATCGTCGTCACCAGCTTCAACCCCGAGTACCCGATGATCCGCTTCGGCACCGGCGACCTGTCGGCCGTGTTGCCCGGGATCTCGCCGTGCGGGCGGACCAACGTGCGCATCCGCGGCTGGCTCGGCCGGGCCGACCAGACGACGAAAGTGCGCGGCATGTTCGTGCACCCCGGACAGGTCGCCGAGATCCTGCGCCGCGTGCCGGAGGCGAAGCGCGCGCGACTCGTGGTCGAAGGCGAGATGGCCAACGACCGCATGACGCTGAAGTGCGAAATCGACGCGGCATCGCTGGCGGCCGCCGGCGGTGCGCAGCCGTTGTCGGCGCGACTCGCCGATGCGGTGCGCGACGTGACCAAGCTGCGCGCCGACGTCGCGCTGGTCGAGCCGGGAAGCCTGCCGAACGACGGCAAGGTGATCGAGGACGCTCGCAACTACGAGTGAGCCCCGCGATGCCCCGCTTCCGGACGCTGAAGTACGCGAAGGACAGGATCAACGCGCGCATCGCGCGGATCACGCTGAACCGCCCCGATCGTCTGAACGCGATCGACGAGCGCATGCCAGGCGAGATCCGCCGGGCGGTCGAGTTCGCGAACGCCGACGACGAGGTCCACGTGATCGTGCTGGCGGGCGCCGGGCGCGCGTTCTGCGCGGGCTACGACCTGCAGGCTTTCGGCGAGGGCAGGGTGGACCACCCCTGCCAGCAGGAATCCACGCCGTGGGACCCGATGCTCGACTACCGGACCATGAAGCGCTTCACCGAAGACTTCATGAGCCTGTGGCACAGCTACAAGCCGACGATCGCGCAGGTGCACGGCCACGCGGTCGCGGGCGGCAGCGACATCGCGATGTGCTGCGACCTGCTGGTGATGGCCGACGATGCGCGCATCGGCTACATGCCGACGCGCGTCTGGGGCTGCCCGACCACCGCGATGTGGACCTTCCGGCTCGGGCCGATGCGTGCCAAGCGCCTGATGTTCACCGGCGACACGATCGACGGAGCCACCGCGAAGGAGTGGGGGCTGGCGACCGATGCGGTGCCGGCTGCGCGCCTGGACGAGGCGGTGCGCGCGCTCGCCGAGCGCATCGCCGGCGTGCCGCGCGGCCACCTGATGATGCACAAGCTGGTCGTCAAC
>DAORSF010000107.1:0-6581 GCA_035443405.1 Burkholderiaceae bacterium
TACGACAAATGAGCGAGGGCGGCAGCCGCACCGGCGACACCGGTGCGGCGGCCCGGCCCGGGCTCGAACGCGCGCTGGAGCGCACCTGCACCTGGCTGGCGATCGCCGGCGGCCTGGTGATGATCGCCTTCCTCGCCGCGTCGGTGGCGAGCATCGTCGGCCGCGCGTTCTTCGGCTCGCCGCTGGTCGGCGACTTCGAACTGACCGAGCGCGGCACCGCGGTCGCCGTCTTCGCAATGCTCCCGTATTGCCACCTGCGCGGCGGCCACGTCGTGGTCGACATGTTCGTCGGGATGTTCCCTTCGGCGATTCGTCGCGCACTCGCAGTGGTCAGCGAGCTGCTGTTCGCCATGGTGGCGGGCCTGATGACGTGGCGCCTCGCGCTCGGCGGCATCAACCAGTACCAGTTCAACGACATGTCGATGATGCTGCAGATCCCCACCTGGTGGATCTTCGTGCCGATCGTCGTGTCGATGGCCTTGCTCACGCTGGTCTGCGCGGCACGCGCCGCTCGCGGCGGCAGGGAGTTCCGATGAGCGGAATGTCGATCTCGCTGCTGATGTTCGGCGTGCTGGTCGCGCTGCTGATGCTCGGCATCCCCGTCGGCGTGACCCTTCTGCTGGTCGGCGGGGTGGGCTACATCTGGGTGTCGGGCCTGGAGCCGATGCTCAGCTACATGAACTCGGCGCCCTACTTCCAGACGGCCAACTACGGCCTGTCGGTGATCCCGCTGTTCGTGCTGATGGGCCAGTTCGCCACCGGGTCGGGACTGTCCACGGGGATCTTCAATGCCGCGGCCGCCTGGCTCGGGCACCGTCGCGGCGGCGTCGCGATGGCCGGCATCGGCGCCTGCGCGGCCTTCGGTTCGATCTGCGGATCGTCGCTGGCCACCGCCGCGACGATGGCGCACGTCTCGCTGCCCGAGATGAAGCGCCTGAACTATTCGGGGTCGCTGGCGACCGGCTCGCTGGCTGCGGGCGGCACGCTGGGCATCCTGATTCCGCCGTCGGTGGTGCTGGTGATCTACGCGATCCTCACCGAGCAGTCGATCGGCAAGCTGTTCTTCGCAGCGATGATACCGGGGATCCTGGCCGCGATCGGCTACATGATCACGGTGGCGATCGTCGTTCGCCTGAACCCGGAAGCCGGTCCGGCCGGGCCGAAGGCGACCCTCGCTCAGAAGTTCACGACGCTCGCCGAGCTGGTGCCGGTGATCGTCGTCTTCGTCGTCGTGATGGGCGGGATCTACGGCGGCTTCTTCACGCCGACCGAAGGGGCGGCGGTGGGCGCAGCCGCCACCGGCGTGATCGCCGTCGTGCGGGGCGGCATGCGCATGAAGGGCATCGTCGAATGCCTGCTGGGCACCGCCAAGCTCACCGGGATGATCTTCCTGATCCTGATCGGCGCAGACCTGTTCAACGCCTTCCTCGCGATCACGCAGATGCCCACGCAGGCGGCCGCCGCGATCGGCGCGAGCGGCCTGTCGCCGATGACGGTGCTGCTGCTGATCCTGCTGTTCTACCTCGTGCTCGGCTGCGTGATGGACTCGATGTCGATGATCCTGGTCACGATGCCGGTGCTGTTTCCGATCGTGATGAAGCTCGACTTCGGCATGAGCCCCGAGCACACCGCGATCTGGTTCGGCATCGTCGTGCTGATCGTCGTCGAGATGGGGCTGATCACGCCGCCGTTCGGGCTCAACGTGTTCGTGATCAACTCGCTGGCCCCCGACGTGCCGATGTCCGAGTCGTTCCGCGGCGTCATCCCGTTCCTGATCAGCGACTTCATCCGCGTCGGGATCCTGGTGGCCTTCCCGGTCCTCACGCTCGGCGTGCTGCGCCTGCTCGAATAGCGGGCGCGGCGCGCGCGCCCCGGGGCTCAGGGCTCGGCCGGCGCGTCGTCCTCGAGCAGCTGCGCGCTGCGCTTGTCCGGAAGCGATTCGACGTCGCGCAGCTTGCGCTCGATCGCGCGCGTGCGCACCGTCGCCGCCCCCAGCGTGGTGCTGGCGCGGTCGATCTGCTCCTTCGTCTTCACGAGCACGTCGCCGAACTTGCTGAATTCGGTCTTGACCGCGCCGAGCAGCTGCCAGACCTCGCTCGAGCGCTTCTCGACCGCCAGCGTGCGAAAACCCATCTGCAGGCTCGACAGGATCGCGGCCAGCGTGCTCGGGCCCGCGACGACGACGCGCCAGGTGCGCTGCAGCTCGTCGGTGAGCCCCGGGCGCCGCACCACTTCGGCGTACAGCCCCTCGGTGGGCAGGAACAGCAGCGCGAAGTCGGTCGTGTCGGGCGGCGAGATGTACTTGGCGCGGATCGTCTTCGCCTCGAGGCGCATGCGCACCTCGAGCTGGCGCGCGGCAGCCTCGGCCGCCGCCGGGTCGGCCTTCTCCTGCGCGATCACCAGCCGTTCGTAGTCCTCGCGCGGGAACTTGGCGTCGATCGGCAGCCAGACCGGCGCATCGTCGCCGCGTCCTGGCAGCCGGATCGCGAACTCGACCCGTTCGTTCGACCCCGGCACCGGCGCGACGTTGGCCGCGTACTGCTCGGGCACGAGCAGTTGCTCGAGCAGCGACGCGAGCTGCACCTCGCCCCAGGTGCCGCGGGTTTTCACGTTGGTCAGCACGCGCTTGAGGTCGCCGACGTCGGACGCCAGCGCCTGCATCTCGCCCAATCCCTTGTGCACCTGCTCGAGCCGGTCGGAGACCTGCTTGAACGACGCGCCCAGCCGCTGCTCGAGCGTGGCGTGCAGCTTCTCGTCGACCGTGCGGCGCATCTCCTCGAGCTTCGCCGCGTTGTCGCCCTGCAGCTGGCGCAGCTGCCGCTCGAGCGTCTCCCGCAGCGCCTCCAGGCGCGCCTCGATGCCCTCGCGCAACGCATTGAGCCGCTGCTCGTTGCTCTCGCGCAGCGCGCCCAGGCGCTGCTCGTTGGCCTCGGTGAGCTTGGTCAGCTGCTGCGCGAACGCGTCGATCTGGTTGTTCTGAACTCCTGCGATCGTCCCCATCTGGTGCGTCAAGTTGCGACCAAGTTCGGCCAACGAGCCGCTCAGCTCCACCCGGTTCTCGCGCGCCTGCGACGCCGTCTCCTCGCGCAACTCGCGCTGTTGCTGCAATTGGGCCTGGTTCAGGCGGGACAGTTCGTCGAGGGCGGGCGCCGGGTCGGGGTTTCGCCGCAGCACGAGCACTAGGAGCAGCACCACGGCCACCGCGACCAGCGCGACGGTGGCCACCAACATGACTTCGTTCACGGACAAGGTCGGTTCGCTCGCTCAGGCTTGTCGAAAAACCGGATATCCGCGAGCATACCGCGACGCACGGACCATCCGTCAGGAGGCTCTCATGAAGATTCCCGCATTCGCCCCCGCCATGGCGCTGGTCGCCGGCGCGCTGATCGCGTCGCCGATGGCGGCCGCTGCCGCTTCCGCGGACGGCGGCACGGTGTTCCGCTGCGCGACGAAGGACGGCCGCACGGTGTTCTCCGACGAACCCTGCGTCGGCGCCAACCGCGTGCAGGTCTGGAAGCCGAAGGTCGTGGCCTCGGGCATCGAGCGCTCGGGCGGACCGGCCGGGGCACCGGCGCCGGCGCGCACCACCGAAGCGGCGCGCCACGATCCGTTCGTCGATTGCCAGCGGCGCGGCGGCCAGTTCGACCTGCAAGCGCGCATCTGCAAGCTGCCCGACGACGCCGCGCGGCAGATGTTCAGGCCGCAGTGATTCAGGCGTTGCGCAGCGTCGCCAGCGGCGGCACGCGCAGCACGCTGCGCAGGCTCAGCCAGCCGGCGAGCAGCGCGAGCGCGGCGCCGACCGCGGCGCCGCCCGGCAGCACCCACCAGCGCGGCGCGTAGTCGAAGCGGAACACCTGGTCGGCCAGCACCCAGCCGATCGCGATCGAGCCCGCCGCAGCCAGCACGCCCGCGAGCGCGCCGCTGAACGCGAGTTCGATCAGCTGTGCCGACGCGAGTTGCCGTCCCGAGGCGCCGAGCGCGCGCATCAATCCGGCTTCGCGCACCCGCTCGTCGCGTGAACTCGCGAGCGCGCCCCACAGCACTGCGACGCCGGCCGCCAGCGAGAGCACGAACAGCACCTGCACCGCAGCGATCACCTGGTCGAGCATCGTCTGCACTTGCCGCACGATGTTGCCGGTGTCGAACACGGTGAGGTTCGGGAACCGCTGCACGAGTTGCCGATCGAGGCCGGCCGACGCATCGGGCTGGTGGTAGGCGGTGATCAGCGTCTGCGGGCGTTCGGCGAGCGCCGCCGGCGACAGGATCATGAAGAAGTTGACCTTCATCGAGTCCCACGCCACCTTGCGCACGCTGGTCAGGCGCACGCTGACCACCTCGCCGGCGACGTCGAAGCCGAGCTCGTCGCCCAGCGCCAGGCCGAGCGTGCTCATGATCCCCTGCTCCGCCGACACCTCCGTCGCGCCGGGCGCGAACCAGCGTCCCTGCACGACACGGTTGTGCTCCGGCAGCCGCTCGGCGTAGGACAGGTTGAACTCGCGATCGACCAGCCGCTGCGCGCGATCATCGCCTTCGTAGTCCTCGGGCCGCACCTGCCTGCCGTTCACCGTCACGAGCCGCCCGCGCACCATCGGGAACACCTCCGGCGAGCGCACGCCCGACGCTTCGAGCGCCGCGCGCACCGCGTCGCCCTGGTCGGGCTGGATGTTCACCAGGAAGCGGTTCGGCGCGTCGGGCGGGCTCGCGCGCCGCCAGCCTTCGACCAGGTCGGTGCGCGTGACGGTGAGCAGCAGCAGCGCCATCAGGCCGACCGACAGCGCAACCGTCTGCGTGACGGTCATCCCTCGCCTTCGCGACCACGACGCGAACGCCAGCCGCAAGGCCGGGCTTCCCGCGACGAAGCCGGCATGCCGCAGCGGCTCGAGCAGGCGCACGGTCGCGAACGTGACAGCGACGAACACGAGCGCTCCGGCCGCGAATCCGCCGATCGACACGACCGCGAGCCGCGGATCGCGCGCGAACCAGAACAACAGCGCGCAGAACGACACCGCCGCGATGCCGCTCGCGATCCATGCCGATGCAGGCGCCGAACCGGCCTCGCGTCGCAGCACGCGCAGCGGCGGTACCCCCGCCAGGCGAAGGAAGGGCCAGGCGCCGAACCCCGCGACCAGGACCACCGCGACGATCAGTGCCTGCGCCGCCGGCAGCCAACCGGCGCGCGGCAACGGTACCTCGATCAACGGCTGGATTGCCGCGACGAGCCCGAAGTGAACCGTCCAGCCGAGCGCGATGCCGAACACCGCGCCGATCAGCGCGACCCACACCAGCTCCATCCCCAGCAGCCCGAGCAGGCGCGCCTGTCCCAGGCCCATCGCCTTCATCACCGCGCAGCCGTCGAGATGGCGTTCGGCGAAGCGCCGCGACGCGAGTCCGATCGCCACCGCTGCGATCAACGCCGACAGCAGTGCGACCAGCGACAGGAACTGCTCGGCGCGATCGAGCGTCGCGCGCAGTTCGGGCCGACCGCTGTCGAGCGACTCGATGCGCTGGCCGCGCCCCAGGCGCGGCTGCGCCCAGTCGGCGAAAGCAGCCACCGCCTGCGGCTCGCCCGCGACCATCAGTTGCCAGCGCACGCGGCTGGCCGGCTGGACCAGCCTGGTCGCCGGCAGGTCCTCGAGCGAGAACATCGCGCGCGGCGCGAAATTGACGAAACCGGTGCCGCGATCCGGCTCGAGCGTGATCAGCCTCGTGACGCGAAAGCTCGCGTCGCCGAAGCCGATCGTGCCGCCTCGCGCGACGCCCAGCGCCTGCGCGATCTGCGGATCGAGCCAGACCTCGCCGCGCGTCGGCGCGCGATCGGCCGCCGCGTCGGACGTGCCCGCATCGGACGCGCCCGCTTCGCCCAAGCCCGCGGGGGGCGGCACCTCGGTGACGCGCACGCGACCGCGCAGCGGGTAGTTGTCGCTGACGGCCTTCACCGACGCGAGCTGCGGAACGCCGCCGGCCATCGCCATGCTCGGGAAGACCACCGTGCGCGCGACCTGCAGGCCGCGCCGCGCCGCCTCGCCGGCGAGCGCGTCGTCGGGAGCCTTGTCGGAGCCGATCACGAGGTCGGCGCCGAGCAACTGCGCGGCCTCCTGCTCGAGCGCGCCGCGCATGCGGTCGACGAAGAAGCCGACGCTCGCGATCGCGCCCACCGCGACGACCAGCGCGGCGACCAGCAGGCGCAATTCGCCGGCGCGCCAGTCGCGCCGCGTGAGGCGCAACGACAGCAACAAGTCTTGCATCGGGATCCTAGAGCCGGAACGGGGTGAAATCGGTGTCCCGATCGTACCAGTCCTCGCGTTCGGCTCGCTTCAGGAAACCAATCACCTTGTAGGTGATCGGCGTGAACGCGACCTCGACCAGCGTCTTGGCGATCCACTGCGAAACCATCAGCTGCGGGATCAGCTCGTTGGGGATGATGCCGCTGTTCCAGAACGCCAGCGGGTAGAACAACACCGAGTCGACGCCCTCGCCCAGGACCGTCGAGCCGATCGTGCGCGCCCACAGGTGCCTGCCCTCGGTGATCAGCTTCATCTTCGCGAGCACGAACGAATTGACGAACTCGCCGCAGAAGTAGG
>DAORSF010000108.1:0-6543 GCA_035443405.1 Burkholderiaceae bacterium
ACCGGCTTCGCGCTGAACCACTCGACGCTCGACCGCAGCACCCGTTCGCTGTCGTATTGGCGCGACGCAGACACCGCCACCGCGGTGTCCGGGTCGAGCATCGGCGAGTCGGACAGCGCTGCGCTGTTCGTGCAGACCGAGACTTTCGTCGCCGAGCGCGGCCGCCTGGTGCTCGGGGCGCGCTACGACCGCTTCAGCACATCGGGGTCGATCGTCGACGCGTCCGGCAGCCAGGACTACCCGGAGCGTTCGTTCGGGCGCCTGAGCCCGAAGGCGGCGTTCGCGTGGCAGGCGTCCCCCGAACTGACGCTGCGCACCTCGCTCGGCGCGGGCTTCCGGCCACCAGCGCTGCTCGACCTGTATTCGCGTTTCACCGTGCCGGGTTCGGTCGCCGGGACGCTCGTGCTGTTCGACGCGTCGCCCGACCTCGATCCCGAGCGGGTGCTGTCGCTGGACGCCGGCGTCGACTACGCGACGGCCGCGGGCCTGCAGGTTTCGGTGACGGCATTCGCGCAGCAGCTACGCGACCTGATCTACCGCCGTTCGATCACGCCGACGCTGACCCGGGCCGAGAACACCGGCGAGGCGCGCGTCGACGGCATCGAGGCCAGCCTGCGCGCACCGACCGGCGTGCGCGGGCTGCGCGCGATAGGCTCGCTGACGCACAACTTGCGCTACGAGGTCACGCGCAACGACGCGGTGCCCGCCAGCGTCGGCAGGAAGCTGACCGACGTGCCGAGGACGATGTGGTCGCTGGGTGCCGAGTACGAGTCGGGACCATGGACCGGGCTGCTGGTCTACCGGCACGTGAGCCACGTCTTCGGCTCCAGCGACGACCTGAACGAGAACACGACGGAAGGCGTGTTCGGGTCCTACGACCGCCACGGCGTCACGAGCCTGAGGATCGGCTACCGCTTCGATCGCCACCTCGCCGCCAGCGTGTCGATCGACAACCTGACGGACCGCGACTACTTCGTGTTCAACCGGCAGCCCGGCCGCACGGTCTTCGGCGAGCTGAGCTACCGCTTCTGAAGGCGACCCCCGTCGGTCGCGCCGGGGCGCCAGCGGGCGCCCCGCGGTTGGGGTCGGCGTGTCGATCACGCTATAGTCGGCCGCTCCAGAATTGCCGGCTGTCCGACGCCCAAGATGCCGCAAGCCCGCCCAGCGACCAGGAAGCCGTTGTCCGCCTTGCTCCCCGCCGCGGCCCTGGCCGTGCTGGTCGTGCTCGCGCTGACGGCGCTGGCCGCGCTCGCGCCGGCGCACGCGGCCGAAGTCGAGGGAATCGGTGTCGACGATGCGGTCCAGCTCGACGGCGCGTGGCTCGAGCTCAACGGTGCCGGCATGCGCACGGTCTACATCGTCAAGACCTACGTCGCCGCGCTGTACGTGCCGCGCCGTTCGCCATCGCCCGAGGAACTGCTTGCGCAGAAGGGGCCTCGGCGCCTGTCGCTGACGATGCTTGCCGACCTGTCGGCCGAATGGTTCACGCAGCGCTTCGTCGTGGCGATCCGCGACAACCATCGCGAGGCCGAACTGGAGAAGCTCGGCCCGCACATCGAGCGGCTGATCGACACCATGCTGACGCTGGGACAGACGCGCAAGGGCGAGCGCATCGACATCGACTTCGTAGCGGGCGCGACCCGCGTCAGTGTCGACGGCCACGTGCTCGGCCCGGCGATCCCCGGCGAGGAGCTGTTCACGGCGATCCTGCGCATCTTCGTCGGCGAGCACCCGATCGACGCCGACCTGAAGCAGGCGATGCTGGGGCGCTGAGCTTGCGATGATCGCCGCCGCGCAGCCGGCCAGCCGGTGGATCGAAGCCTTCGGCGAGGCGCTGTGGCTCGAGGACGGGCTGTCGCGCAACACGCTGGCCGCGTACCGGCGCGATCTCGAGCTGTTCGAGGGCTGGCTGCTCGACGAGCGCGGCGTCGCATTGCACGACGCCCGCGAGTCCGACCTGCACGCCTACATCGCGCACCGCCACCCCGGCTCGCGCCCGACCAGCGCCAATCGACGGCTGACGGTATTTCGCCGCTTCTTCCGCTATCTGGTGCGCGAGCGGGTGCGCGCCGACGATCCGACGCTGCACGTCCGCTCGGCGCGCCAGCCGCCTCGCTTCCCCAAGTCGCTGTCCGAGCGCCAGGTCGAGGCGCTGCTCGACGCGCCCGACGTCGGCTCCGCGCTCGGGCTGCGTGACCGCACGATGCTCGAGACGCTCTACGCGACCGGTTTGCGCGTGTCGGAGCTGGTGACGCTGGCCACCGTGCAGGTGGGGCTCAACGAGGGCGTCGTGCGCGTGGTCGGAAAGGGCGACAAGGAGCGGCTGGTGCCGCTGGGAGAGGAAGCGCGTGCGTGGATCGAGCGCTACCTGCGCGAGGCGCGCCCGGCCTTGCTCGGCGCCCGCGCCGCAGACGCGCTGTTCGTCACCCGGCGCGGCGGCCCGATGACGCGGCAGATGTTCTGGACACTGGTCAAGCGCTATTCGGTCGTTGCCGGCGTCAACGCGCCGCTGTCGCCGCACACGCTGCGCCACGCGTTCGCCACGCACCTGCTCAACCACGGCGCCGACCTGCGCGTCGTACAGATGCTGCTCGGCCACGCCGACATCTCGACCACGCAAATCTACACGCACGTCGCGCGCGAGCGGCTCAAGACGCTGCACGCGCAACATCACCCGCGCGGCTGAAGCAGCAGTGCGACGCCGATCGCGGCCGAGAGCGCCGAGGCTGCGAACACCGCGAGCTTGGCGGCTGCGAAGTCGCCGACGTCCGGAAAGGCCTGCCCGGCGATGAACAGCGACATCGTGAATCCGATCCCGGCCAGAGCGCCGGCGCCGGCCAGCTGACGCCACGAGTAGGCCACCGGCTTCGTGGCGATGCCGCTCGCCACCGCGAGTGCCGCGCCGAGCAGCAGCCCCACCGGCTTTCCGAGCAGCAGGCCCAGGACGATTGCGCCGACCAGCGGCGCGCGCCCGTCGATCGCGCCGGCCGACAGCGTCACGCCTGCATTGGCGAGCGCGAACAGCGGCAGCACCAGGTAGCTCGACCACGGTTCGATCGCGCGCAGCACGCGGTCTGCCGGGGACTCGAGGCGATCGTGGATCGCGTCGAGCGCGCGCAGCGCCGGCTCCGAGGGGCCGTGACGCAGCACGTCGGGGCCGCGTTTCGACTCGGCGCCCAGGATCGCGTCGGCCTGAGCCATCAGCGCCTGCAGGTTCGGCGGCGGTCGCGTCGGGACGAAGAACGCGAGCAGCACGCCGGCCAGCGTCGCGTGGAGTCCGGCGGCGTGGATGCCGGCCCACAGCGCCACGCCCGTCAGCGCATACGGCATCGCGCGGTACACGCCCAGGCGATTCAGAAGCGCGAGCGTGCCGATCGCCGCGGCGGCCGCGATCAGCCAGGCCCAGTGCAGTTCGCCCGAATAGAACAGCGCGACGACGAGGATCGCGCCGATGTCGTCGACGATCGCCGCGGCGGTCAGGAAGACGCGCAACTCGACCGGCACGCGCGCGCCCAGCATCGCGATCAGCGCGACCGCGAAGGCGGTGTCGGTCGCCATCGGCACGCCCCAGCCGGGTTGCCAGGGACCTGCCGGGATGACGGCCAGGTACACCGCGGCCGGCACTGTCATGCCGCCGATCGCAGCCGCGATCGGCAAGGCGGCCGAACGCCGGGACGCGAGCCGTCCGACCGTGAACTCGCGCTTGATCTCCAGCCCGACGACCAGGAAGAAGACGGTCAGCATCGCGTCGTTCACCCAGTGCAGCAGCGGCATTCGGAACTCGGTGCTTCCAAAGGCGAAGCCGAGCGGCGTTTGCCAGAGCGCCGCGAAGGCCGCGCCGAGCGGCGAGTTGACCAGCGCGACGGCCAGCACGGACATCGCCAGCAGCAGCAGCCCGGTCGATGGCGCCCAGCGCGCGAAGTCGACCGCGGCCGCGTGGACGCGATGCCCCAGCGATCCGAGCATCGCCTCGGCCAGTGACGAGCGGTCCCACGGTCCGTCGTAGCGACGGCCGTTGATGAAGAAGGTCGGCGTCACCGACACGCCGCTGTTGCGGGCGCTCTCGACGTCGGCATCGACGCGCGCCGCGCCGCGCGCCATCGCGCGCGCCTGCGCGTCCGGCGAAGTTCGGTCGAACACGACCCCGCCGGCGACTTCGCGCAGGTCGTCTTCGGTCAGAGTGTGCGATCGCGTCATCAGCTCGACGTGCGCGCGCCAGAACGCCTCCTCGTCGGCGGTGCTCTCGGCGAGGTCGGCGGCACGGCGCGCGAGCACGCTGTCGGTGACCGGACGCTGCCGGAAGACGTAGCGCAGCCGCTCGCCGAAGCGGTCGCGCAGCGCGGCGATCTCCTCGTTGGCGGCTCGGCAGTAGGGGCAGGCGTAGCTGCCGTACTCGACCAGTGTCAGGTCGGCGGCGGCGTCGCCGAGGACGTGGTCGCGGCCGGTCTCGACCGGGCGGTCGAGCCGGTTGCTGCCGGGAGGCTGGTTCATCCGGGGCTCCTTCGGCCCCCCAGCGTGCCCTTTGTCCGCGGCGACGACAAGCCGCGTGCCCGCTCAGGCGCGACGCTGCCTCCGGGATGCGCGACGGCCAGTCGTGGGCATTGACCCGCAGCGGTGCCGGTAAGCCGCTGGACTCCGGCGTGGCCGGGCGCTGGCGGCGGCGAGCAGTCGTGTCACAGCGAGCGCACCTTCGCCGCCTGGAAGGCGCCGCGCTGGTAGTCGGCGATCGCCCGGCGGATCTGGTCCGCGGTGTTCATCACGAACGGGCCGTACTGCGCGATCGGCTCGTTCAGCGGACGGCCCGCGACGATCAGCACGCGCGCGTCGGCGATCGCGTCGACGCTCACGGACGCACCGCCGTCGTTGGCGAGGATCGCCATGTGCCGGTCGGGCACCTCGGTGCCGGCGATCCGCACGCTGCCGCGATACGTGTAGGCGAACGCGTTGTGGCCGTTGGGCAGCGGCTGTGCGAATCGCGCTCCGGCCGGCAGGTGCACGTCGAGGTACAGCGGATCGGTGTCGGGCCGGGTTACCGCACCGCTCACGCCGTGGCTCTCGCCGGCGATCACGCGCACGTGCACGCCGCCTTCGGCGTCGAACGCGGGAATCGCTTCCGGCGGGATGTCGCGGTAGCTCGGCGCGCTCATCTTGCGCGCTGCCGGCAGGTTCAGCCAGAGCTGGAAGCCTTCCATCAGCCCCTGGACCTGCTCGGGCAATTCGGAATGGACCAGGCCGCTGCCGGCGCTCATCCACTGCGCACCGCCCGGGCCCAGCAGCCCTTCGTTGCCGGCGCTGTCGCGATGGCGCATGCGGCCCGCAATCATGTAGGTGACGGTCTCGAAGCCGCGATGCGGGTGATCGGGAAAGCCACCGATGTAGTCGTCGGGGTTCTCGTTGCGGAACGCGTCGAGCATCAGGAACGGGTCGAGCCGGCGCTGCAGGTCCTGCGTCAGCACGCGCGTCAGCCGCACGCCGGCGCCGTCCGAGGTCGCCACTCCCTTCACCAGCCGCTCGACCGCGCGCGATGTCGCGCCGGTGCGGGAAACATCGTCTTTCATCGTCGTCGGCTCCTGTGCGTGCGGGCTCGCGCGAGCAAGTCCGAGATGCCGGCCGCGAGGCCGGAAAGTCGTCATGCGGCCAGCGCCTCGATCTGCGTGTGCGCGTCCTCGAGCGCCTTCGCCGCCGCTTCCTGGCCCATCGCCAGGCCTTCGGCATAGACGAACTCGATGTTCGTCATCCCGAGGAAACCCAGCACCGACTTCAGGTACGGCACCTGCGTGTCGGCCGGCGTGCCGCGATACATCCCGCCGCGCGCCAGCGCGACGTAGGCCTTCTTGCCGGTGACCAGGCCCTGCGGCCCGCTCTCGGTGTACCGGAAGGTTACGCCAGCCCGGGCGATCGCATCGATCCACGCCTTCAGCTGGACCGGCGTGCCGAAGTTGTACATCGGCACGCCGAGCACGATCGCGTCGGCCGACTGCAGTTGCGCGATCACCGCATCGTCGAGCGCGACTCGTGCCGCCTGCGCCGGGCTGCGCTCGGCCGGTGCCGTGAACAGCGCGCCGAGCGCCTCCTCGTCGAGCATCGGATGCGGGTCGCGAGCCAGGTCGCGCAGCTCGAGCACCGCTTCGGGGTGGGCGGCCTTCAGTTTCGCGACGATCGCGTCGGCGATCCGGGTCGAGTTCGAGCCTTCGCTGCGGGCGCTGGCGTTGATCTGGAGGATCTTCATGTCGGTCTCCTGCGGGGGTGGATCGGATGAGCCCACTCTATTGCAGCGAAAACCAAACCAGAAGCCAGCGAATCGGATACTATTTATCCATATTTGGAACAATCAGGACGGGCCATGAATCTCGACGCCGACGACCTTGCCCTGTTTGCCCGCGTCGCCGAAGCCGGCAGCTTTTCCCGCGCGTCGGAGCGCTGCGGGCTGCCGAAGGCCACCGTATCGCGGCGCATCAGCGCACTGGAAGCCAAGCTCGGCGAGCGGCTGATGACGCGCACCACCCGCCAGCTGGCGATCACCGAGTTCGGCGAGCGCATCCT
>DAORSF010000109.1:0-2267 GCA_035443405.1 Burkholderiaceae bacterium
GCGCGACCTCGATCGCCGCCGCGCAGGACGCGTACGTGATCGGCGTGAGCGCCGCAATGACCGGCCCCGCCGCGGCGACCTACGCGCCGGTGGTCGAGTCGATGAAGGCCTATCTGGAGCACGTCAACGCGAAGGGCGGCATCCGCGGCAAGCCGGTCAAGCTGGTCGTGCTCGACGACTCGGCGCAGCCCTCGCGGGCGGCGTCAAACGCCAAGCGGTTGCTGACCGAGGACAAGGTCGTGCTGCTGATGAACTCGAGCCTGTCTTCCACCTACGCGCCAATGGTGGCCGAGGCGAAGCGCGCCAACGTGCCGCTGTACTTCGCCGGCTCGGTGTGCCCGAAGGAGACCTACCCGCCGGCCGACCCGCTGCAGTTCTGCTCGACCGCGTTCGGCGCCACCCTCGACAGCCAGGCGGCACTCGACTTCGTCAAGCGCAGCGCGAAGGAGCCGGTGCGGATCGGCTTCGCGGCGATGGCGATCCCGATCTCGCGCGGCGAGATCGACTACGCGGAAGGACTGTCCAGGACGCTCGGCATGACGCCGGTCGAGAAGCAGATCACGCCGCCGCCGACGCCCGACTACACGCCGTTCGCGACCAAGCTGAACGATGCGAAGCCGAACTGGGTCTACTCGTGGGCGCCGTGGGTGTCGCAGATCCGCACCTTCGAGTCGCTGCGCCGGCTCGGCTGGAACGGCTCGTACATCGCGTGGGCGCACCTCAACGCCGAGGACGAACTGGCGCGGGTGAAGGACGGCAATCTGTACGTGATCGGCACCAACACCTTCTTCAGCGACAGCGTGCCGATTCACGCCGAGGTGCGCGCGGTCACCAACCGCGCCAACCTGCAGTACCCCGTCACCTGGCTCACCGAGGGCTTCATCGCCGGGCTGGTGATCGAGGCCATCCTGGACAAGACGCCGTGGCCGGCGACGCCGCAGAAGGTGCTGGCATCGATGAACAACCTGAAGGTCGACCTGAAGGGCCTGCGCGGTGGGCCGCTCGAGTGGACCCGGGACAACCACTTCCGCACGAAGCAGTTCTATCGCGTCTGGCGCTGGGATCCGGCCGCCAACGGCGTGCAGCGCGTGCAGGACTGGCAGGCGATCGAGGTCAAGCGGTGAACCCGGGCGCGACCACCGCGCCCGGACTCCTTGCCAAGCGGGCGCGCAGCGCGCCCGATGCGGTCGCCTTCCGCTCCAAGCACCTGGGTCTGTATCGCGAGCGAAGCTGGCGCGACTACGCCAGCCTGGTCGGGCGCTGCGCACGCGGACTGCGCAAGCTCGGGCTCGCGCCCGGCGAGCGCGTCGCGATCATGGGCGACGCCTGCGAGGAATGGGTGATCTGCGACCTCGCTGCGCAGGCGGCCGGCGCGATCACCTATGGCATCTACCCGACCGCTTCGGCCTCCGAAGTCGAATACCAGATGCGCGACGGCGGCGCCACGATCTTCGTCGCCGAGGACCAGGAATACGTCGACAAGCTGCTGCCGATGCTCGAGCGGCTGCCGGCGCTCAAGGCGATCGTGGTGGTCGACGACTCGGCGATGTTCGACTACGAGCACGAACTGCTGGTCTCGTACCGCGAGCTGCTCGGCGAGGCCGGCGACGACGCGGCACTGGCGCTGCTCGACGAACTCGCCGCGCGGCTCGACGCGGGCGCGCCCGCCTTCATCGTCTACACGTCGGGAACCACCGGCAACCCCAAGGGCGCGCTGGTCGCGCACGGCACGCACCTGGCGGCCGCGCACAACATGATCGGGCACTACCCGACGCTCGGGCGCGACGCGCACCGCACCGTGGTCTACCTGCCGCTGTGCCACATCCTCGGGCGCGACCTCGCGATCACGCTGCCGCTGCTGGGGCAGCTGGTGCCGCACTTCGGCGAGGACATCGAGGACCTGCCGACGACCTTCTTCGAGGTCGCGCCGACGCTGCTGTTCACGGTGCCGCGTTACCTGCAGAAGTTCGCGTCGCAGGTGCTGGTGGCCATCAACACCAGCACGCCGATCAAGCGCGCGGCCTACGAGCTGGCGATGCGGGTCGGGCGCGCGCAGGCCCGCGCGCGGTGGGAGAAAAGAGCGCCCGAATCGCTCGCCTACCGACTGTGCCGCGCGCTGGTATTCCGTCCGCTGCTCGAGAAGCTCGGCATGGACCAGCTCGATCTGGTCATCTCCGGCGGCGCGCCGCTGCCGGCCGAGACCGCCGCGCTGTGGCAGGTCTGGGGCGTGAACACGGTCGAGGTCTACGGCCAGACCGAGGAGGCCG
>DAORSF010000109.1:2367-6538 GCA_035443405.1 Burkholderiaceae bacterium
TGGCAGGTCTGGGGCGTGAACACGGTCGAGGTCTACGGCCAGACCGAGGAGGCCGGCGCGATCATCAGCGGCCAGAAGGGGCCGTTCCCACGTCCCGGCGACGTCGGCGTGGTGGCGCCGGGCTGGGAACTGCGGCTCGGCGAGGGCAACGAGATCGTGATCCGCGGGCCGCACGTGTTCGAAGGCTACTGGAACAACGACGAGGCGACGCGGCAGGTGAAGGACGCCGACGGCTGGCTGCACACCGGCGACGTGGGCGAGCTGCGCGACGGCGCGCTTCGGCTGGTCGACCGCGCGCGCGACTTCATCGTCACCGCCGGCGGAAAGACGCTTTCGCCGTCGACGATCGAGAACGCGCTGCGCGCCAGCCCCTACGTCGGCGAGGCGATGGTGATCGGCCACGCGCGCAAGTTCGTCACCGCACTGATCGAGATCGACTTCGACACCGTGGCCGACTGGGCGCGAGCGCACGACGTCGCCTACACCGGCTTCACCAGCCTGACGGCGCACCCGGCGGTGCGGAAGCTCCTCGCTGCCGAAGTGGCGCGCGCCAACGAGACGCTGGCGCGCGTCGAACAGGTCAAGGCGTTCCGAATCCTGCCCAAGCTGCTCGACCCCGAGGAGGAAGGCGAGCCGGTGACGCCGACCCGCAAGTTGAAGCGCGCGCTGATGGTCGAGCGCTTCAGGGACCTGGTCGAGTCGATGTACGACGACCGCGAGGAGCGGCTGGTGCACGCCGGCGTCGGCGACCTGCTCCGGCCGGGCGCGCAGGCGGGCTGAACGATGCAGCTGGCGGTCAACATCGCGGTGCTGGCGTCGATCTACGCGCTGATCAGCTGCGGCTACGTGCTGATCTACCGCACCAGCCGCGTGCTGAACCTCGCGCACGGCGAGCTGATGATGCTGGGCGCCTACGGGCTGTTCACCACCGCGTCGCTGTTCGGCCGCCACCCGCTGCTGGCGATCGCGGTCTCCGCGGTGCTGGCGCTGACGGTGGGCGTGCTGGTCTACGTGGTGCTGATGCGGCGCATGACCGGCGAGTCGGTGCTGGCTGCGGTACTGACCACGATTGCGCTCGGCATCCTGTTGCGCGGCGCGATGGTGCTGGCATTCGGCGCGCAGGAGCAGCACCCGCTGCCGCTGCTGGGCTTCGAGAACGCGTCGGTCGCGATCGGCTCGGCGCGCATCTCGGCGGTGAGCCTGACGCTGGTGCTGGCCACCGCGGCGGTCTACGTGGGGCTGTGGGCGTTCCTGCGCTACACGGTCTGGGGCATCCGCATGCGCGCCGCCGGCCAGAACCCGCTGCTGGCCGCGCAACGCGGCATCGGGCTGCACGGCATCTACGCGCTCGCGTGGGGATTGGCAACCTTCACCGCCGGGCTGGCCGGCATGCTGATCGCCTGCGACGCGGCGCTCGACCAGACGATGGTGATGATCGGCCTGAAGGCCTTCCCGGCCGCATTGGTCGGCGGGCTGGACAGCCTGCTCGGCGCGCTGGTCGGCTCGCTGGTGATCGCCGGCGCCGAGGTGCTGCTGATCCACTACGTCGACCCGCTGCTGTCCGACGTGGTGCCGTTCGCGGTGCTGCTGGCGATGCTGGTGCTGCGGCCGTGGGGGCTGTTCGGCACCCGCGAGGAACTCGACCGGGTATGAGCCCGCCGCGCGCGAGCGGGTACTTCCGCACCGACTACTCGCAGGACTTCCGGCTGGTCGACACGCGCACGCAGCGGGTGGCGCTCGCCGCCTTCGCCGGCTGCGCGCTGGCGCTGCCGCTGCTGGCGAGCAGCTTCGCGCTCGACCTCGCCAACCAGGTGCTGCTGGCCACGGTCGGCGCGGTGGCGCTGATGCTGCTGACCGGCTACGCCGGGCAGATCTCGCTCGGCCACGCGGGGCTGCTGGCCGCCGGCGCCTTCACCACCGGCATCCTGTTCAAGGAACTCGCCGCGCCGATCTGGGTGACGCTGCCGGCGTCGGCCGCGGTCGGCGCCGCGCTCGGACTGATCTTCGGGCTGCCGAGCCTGCGGCTGCGCGGGCTCTACCTGGCGGTGTCGACGCTGGCGCTGCACTTCATCGTGATCTACCTGGGCGGTGAATACGAGACGAAGCGCGGCTTCTCGACCGGCGTGGTCATCGATCCGCCGGTGCTGTTTGGCTGGACGCTCGCCGACGCACGCGCCTGGTACTACCTGCTGCTGGCCGCCGCCGCCGCGACGATCCTGCTGAGCCTGAACCTGCTGCGCTCGCGCACCGGCCGCGCCTGGCGCGCGATCCACGGCCGCGAGGCGGTTGCCGGCGCGCTGGGCATCAGCGTGCACCGCGCCAAGCTCGGCGCCTTCGTGGTGTCGTCGACGCTGACCGCGATGGCCGGGTGTCTCTTCGCCTACTACCGCGGCTTCGTGTCGGCCGAGGCGTTCTCGCTGTTTCTCACCATCCAGTACGTGGCGATGATCATCATCGGCGGCATGGGCTCGATCCTCGGCGCTGTGCTGGGCGCGGTGTTCGTCGTGCTGTTCCCCTATGCGATCGAGGCGGCGATGAACGCCACGCCGCTCGGCGATCGGCTGTCGTCGTACGTGTTCGCGGTCAATTACGCCGCCTTCGGGCTGGTGATGATCCTGTTCCTGGTGTTCGAGCCGCAGGGCCTGGTCGGCATCTGGCGGCGCGCGCAGGACTGGGTGCTGCTGTGGCCGTTCAGTCAGAGGCCGCTGGGCAAATGAGCGAGCTGCTGAAAGTCGAGAAGCTCGAGGTCACCTACCACCGCGTGATCACCGCGGTGCAGGGCGTGTCGCTGTCGGTGTCGGCCGGCAGCGTCGTCGCGCTGATCGGCAACAACGGCGCCGGCAAGACGACGACCTTGCGCGCGATCTCGGGCTTCCTCGGGCTGGACGACGCGCGGGTCACCGACGGCCACATCGCGTGGCGCGGCGAGCGCATCGAGAACCGGCCGCCGCACCGGATCGCGCGGCGCGGCATCGCGCTGGTGCCCGAGCGCAGCAAGGTGTTCGAGAGCCTGTCGGTCGAGGAGAACCTGGACGCCGCGGTGGCCGAGCGGCGCGAGATCGACAAGGCGCGCGTGTTCGAGCACTTCCCGATCCTGAAGAAGCTGCGCGCTCGACAGGCCGGCTACCTGTCGGGCGGCGAGCGCCAGATGCTGGCGATCGGATCGGCATTGATGTGCTCGCCGCAGCTGCTGCTGATCGACGAGCTGTCGCTGGGGCTCGCCCCGCTGGTGGTCGAGCAGCTGGTCGAGCGGCTGCGCGCGATCCGCAGCGAGCTCGGCACCACGCTGCTGGTGGTCGAACAGAACGCGCAGGTCGCGCTCGAGCTGGCCGACTACGGCTACGTGATGGAGAACGGCCGCGTCGTGCTCGACGGCACGCCTTCGAGGCTGCGCGAGCACCAGGACATCCGTGAGTTCTACCTCGGCGCCGGGCAAACGCAGCGGCGCAGCTATCGCGAGGTCAAGCAGTACCGGCGCAGCCGCCGGTGGTATGGGTGAGGCCATGCCTGAGGGCATGGCTCACGGCATGGCCGAGCTGTCACTCGATTCGGTGTCGCTCGCCTTCGGCGGCCTGCAGGTGCTGCAGGACGTGTCCTTCGAGGCGCGCGCCGGCGAATTGCTGGCGCTGATCGGCCCCAACGGCGCCGGCAAGACCTCGGTGCTCAATTGCGTCAGCGGCCTGTACCGCCCGCAGCGCGGGCGCATCGTGCTCGAAGGGCGCGAAGTCACGACCGAGAGGCCGCACCGCATCGCTTCGCTCGGGCTGGCGCGCACCTTCCAGCACGGCGAGCTGTTCCCGCACATGAGCGTGATCGACAACCTGCTGGTCGCGCGCCACGCGCGCTTCGGCACGAACGCGTTCGCGGAGGCGCTGTTCACGCGGAAGGTGCGGCGCGAGGAGACCGCGCACCGACAGCGCATCGAGGAAGTGCTCGAGTTCGTCGAACTGGAACGCTACCGGCACCGGCCCGTCGACGCGCTGCCCTACGGCATCCAGAAGATCGTCGGCTTCGCGCGCGCGCTGGCGATGGAGCCCAGGGTGCTGCTGCTCGACGAGCCGTCGGCCGGCCTCAACCGCGAGGAGCGCGAAGACCTCGCGCGGCACATCCTGCGCATCCGCCACGAGCTGCGCATCGCGATGGTCTGGGTCGAGCACGACATGCAGATGGT
>DAORSF010000110.1:0-6517 GCA_035443405.1 Burkholderiaceae bacterium
GTGGGGCGGCAAGCGCGCGATCTTCGGCACCAACCCGATCGCCGCGGTCTTTCCGCGGCGCGACGCGCCGCCGCTGACGATCGACCTGTCGCTGTCCGAAGTCGCGCGCGGCAAGCTGATGGTGGCGGCGCGCGACGGCAAGGCGATTCCGCCCGGCTGGGCGCTCGACCGGGACGGCAATCCGACCACCGATCCGAAGGCCGGTCTCGACGGCATGATGCTCCCCGCCGGCGGCGTCAAGGGCGCGATGCTGGCGCTGATGGTCGAGCTGATCTGCTGCGCGCTGACCGGCGCTTCGTTCGGCTTCGAGGCCGATTCGTTCTTCACCGACAAAGGCAACCGGCCGCGCATCGGCCAGGCCTTCGTGGTGATCGACCCCGATGCGGTCGGCGGCAGCGACGTGTTCCACGAACGCATCGAGACCCTGGTCGCGACGATGCTGCTCGACCCCGGCGTGCGGCTCCCGGGGCAGCGTCGCGTCGAACTGGCCCGGCGCGCAGCCGCCGACGGCATCGAGGTGCCGGCCCAGCTGCTCGCGCAGCTCGAGGCGCTGGCCGGCTGAGCGTGCGCCCCGCGGCGCACCCCGGCGCGGTCGCGGCGACTTCCTAGATCAGCGAACCACGGTTGGCCATGCCGCCGTCGATGGTGACGATCGTGCCGGTCGTGTACGACGAGCGATCCGACGCGAGCAGCACCACGGTCGCGGCGATCTCGTCGACCGTCGCCGGGCGACCGAACGGGAACGACGCGCCCAGCTCCTGCCAGCGACCGGCGTCGCCCAGCCGCGTGCGCGCCTCTTTCTGCATCAGCGCCACCAGCCGCTCGGTCGCGACCGGCCCCGGATTGACGCCGACCACCCGCACGCCGACCTCTGCGCTGTTGCCGCCCAGCGCGCGCGTGAACGCCATCAGCGACGCGTTTCCGGCGCCGCCGGCGATGTAGCCCGCGTCGAGGCGCTCGCCGCCATTGCCCAGGATGTTGACGATCACGCCGCTGCCCCGCGCCTTCATCATGCGGAAGTACGCGCGACACATGTTGATGTAGCCGAACACCTTCAGGTCCCAGGCCTGGCGCCAGGTGTCCTCGTCGATCTCTTCGATCGAACCGCGCGGGATCGACCCGGCGTTGTTGACCAGGATGTCGACGTCGGTACAGCGCGCCGACAGCTCCTCGACACGGCCGCGCTGCGCGAGGTCCATCGGATGGACCTGTACGTCGACGTCCGCGTGCTCGCGCAACCGCCGTCGAGCCGCCTCGAGGTCCGACGCCGAGCGGGCCACCAGGTGCAGCCTGCAGCCTTCTTCGGCGAGCATTCGCGCGATCGCGAAGCCGATTCCCTTCGATCCGCCGGTGATCAGCGCGGTGCGGCCGGCCAGTCCCATGTCCATGGTGCGATCCCGATGTCGATGTGCCCGTTCACGAATTCTCAGGGCGGTGTGCCGGCCGACGGCGCGGCGATCTCGATGTGGCGCGTCTTGCCCGGCTCGCGCGGCAACGATCCCGGCGGCAGCCATTCGAAGACCGGCCGCACGCGCAGGTTGTCGCGGAACAGCGCGGCCAGTTCGCGCTCGAGCGCCTCGAGCCCAGACGCTGCGGCGCCGCCGTGCTCGAGCCGAATGCGCAACGGCGGCGCCACCAGCGGGCCCGGCCGCTCGAGCATGATCCGGAACGCGCCGGTGACGCGCGGATACAGCCGGAAGATCGTGTTGGCGACGGCCTGCGGATAGACGTTGACGCCCTTGACGGTCAGCATGTCGTCGGTGCGCCCGAGGATCGCGAAGCGCATGCCCGGCATGCCGCAGCCGCACGGCTCGGTCCACACCTGCAGCAGGTCCCCCAGCGCGTAGCGCATGAACGGACCGCCGCGCCAGTCGAGGAAGGTGAACACCATCTCGCCGATCGCGCCGTGGCCGATCGGGATCGGCGCCCGGGTCTGCGGATCGACCAGCTCGAGCAGGCAGTGATCCCCGGACACGAAGTGCATGCCGTCGCAGGCCTCGGCGGGCTGGTCGCACGAGATGCCGTGGAACGCGTGCCCCCCGCCGGTGTGGTCGAAGACGCGGGCGCCGAAACCCACCGCGAGCGCCCGCCGCACCTCGGGATCGCCGCCGCCGCCCTCGCCGGCGCAGAAGAACCAGCGCAGGCCGAGTTCGGTCGCGGGCCGGCCGGTGAGCCTCGGGGCCTCCTCGATCAGGTATTGCCCGAAAGACGGCGTGGCGACGATCGCGTGCGGCCGCGTGATCCGCGCGATGTCCACGACGCGCCTGGTGCCGCCCTCGATGCCGACCGGCACGACGCAGGCGCCGAGGTGCATGATGCCCTGCGACAGCGGCAGGCCGCCGGTGAACATGCTCAGCGACAGCGCCTGCAGCATCACGTGCCCCGGCCGGATCCCGGCGCGCCAGTACTTGCGCGCGTGCATCTCGTTGACGACCGCGACGTCGTGCGCGGTCAGCGTATAGAGCGTCGGCACGCCGGTCGTTCCCGACGTCGCATTGATGCGGACGATCTCCTCGGGCGCCGCGCAGGCCATCAGCGCAAACGGGTTGCCGTGGCGCTCGAGCGACTCCTCCTGGACGCGGCGGTGCTCGTCCTTGGTCATCACCGGGATGCGCGCGAAGTCCTCGAGGCTGCGGATGTCGTCGGGCCGCGCGCCCGCCTCGTCGAACTTGCGCCGGTGCACCGGCGAGCGATCGTAGTTGTACCGGACCTGGCGCTGCAGCCGGCCCAGCTGCAACTCGGCGAGCGCCTCGCGCGGCATCGTCTCGACGGCCTCGTTCCACAACCGGCGCTGCGGACTTCCCCTCACGTCGACGGCTCCTCGCCGGCCGGTTCGTCGGGCTCGCACAACTCGAACAGCAGGCCGGTGTTCGGCTCGCGCTGCAGGAAGGCAATCCGGCCGTGCGCGCCGCGGCGCGGGAACCCCGTCATCGGCTCGACGCCGCCGGCGCGGAGCGCGGCGAGCGCGGCATCGAGGTCGGGCACCGCGAGCGACAGGTGATTGACGCCTGGCGCGCCTCCCATGACCGCGCGGCCAAAGCCCGCGCCGCCGTCGGTGTAGCGAAGCAGCTCGACGATCAGGTTCTCGGCCTGGAACTCCGCCACCTGGAGACCGGCGTCCGGCACCGTGCGCCGGCGCAGCGGCGCGCCCGGCAGCATCCGCGCCATCGCCGCGATCGCCGACTCGAGGTCGTCGACGACGATGCCGATGTGGTCGACGCGTGGCGGATTCATCGCACCTCCCGTCGAAGCCGCGTCGCGGCTTCGTCGAGCGCCAGCGTGACCGGATCGATCACGACGCCGTAGTCGTCGCGAGCCGCCTCGACGCTCAGCAAGCCGTCGAGGACGTCGGCGGCCACGAGCCCGGCCGGCCTGTCGCGCGGATCGCCGTAGCCGCCGCCGCCGCCGGCGCGCTGCCGGTACACCGAGCCGCTCTCGATGCCACGCAGGATCTCCTTGGCCTTCGGCCGGCGCACGGTGCCGTCCGGCGCAGTGATCGTGATCTCGTTGACACTGCCCGCCTTGCCGCCGAACAGGCCGAAGGCGCGCGCCTCCTCCTCGATACCGTCACCGAACGCGATGCCGGTGACGTTCTCGCCGTCGATGACGAATTCGGTCTCGACGCCCAGGCCGCCGCGCCAGCGCCCGGCGCCGGCCGAGTCGCGCGCGTACTCGTGGCGCAGCAGGCGGTGCGGATCGTGGATCTCGAACATCTCGTAGTCCTGCGCCTGGATGCCGCCGGCGCAGTTGATCAGGCCGATGTGATCGTAGCCGTCCGCGCCCCAGGTCGCGCCCGATCCGCCCTTCAGCGCCAGGAACAGGATGTCGACGTAGGGCCGCGCGTGGCGCGGGTCGTGGCCGGTGATCGTGAAGCCCATCATCCGGTTCCAGCCGGCCGTCACCATCTTCGGCAGGGCCTGCGAGAACGCCCGGAAGATCGCGTCCGAGGTCGGGCCGGTGATCGAGTTGCCGAACGTCGTCGCTGCGGGGAAGCGTGCGTTGAGGAACGAACCCTCGGGGTTCACGATCCGGATCGGGCGCAGGATGCCGGCGTTGTGCGGCACGTCCGGGTTGATCAGCATCAGGAAGGTCAGCAGCAGTGCCGACGCGGTCGCCGAATGCGGCGCGTTGACGAAACCGGGCGTCTGCGGCGACGAGCCGGTGAAGTCGAACGTGACCTCGTCGCCCGACACGGTCACCGCCAGGGCGATCTTCATCCGGGAACCGTCGTTCACGCCGTCGTAGAACGCCCAGCTCTCGCCGCGGTAGACGCCGTCCGGGATCGCGGCGATCTCGCGCCTGACCATCCGCTCGGACGCGTCGAACAGGTAGTCGATGCAGTCGTCGAAGGCGCTCGCGTCGAAGCGGCGGAACAGTTCGTGCATGCCGCGCTCGCCGACGCGGGTCGCGCCGATCTGCGCCTTGATGTCCTCCTCGACGATGCCGTAGCGGATGTTGGCGAAGATCATCCTCCAGACGTCGCGACGCAGCTGGCCGCGCTCGTGGACCTTGATCGGCGTGATGCGCAGCGCCTCCTGCCAGACCTCGCGCGCCTCGGGGTTGTAGCCGCCGGCCTGCGCGCCGCCGATGTCGGCCTGGTGTCCCTTGCAGGCAGCCCAGGCGACCAGGCGGGCGTCGCGGAAGATCGGGCGGAAGACGGCGACGTCGTTGTTCTGGTTGCCGCCCGAGAACACGTCGTTGTGGAGGATCACGTCGCCTTCGTGCACGTCGTCGCCGAAATAGCGGGCGACGTGCTCGCAGGCAGGCTGCAGCGCGAACGCGAGCACCGGGATGTACTCGGACTGCTCGAGCATGCGCCCCTGCGCGTCGTACAGGCCGGTCACGAAGTCGCGCGCTTCGTTCAGGATCGGCGAGCGCGTGGTGCGCAGCAGGGTCAGGCCCATCTCCTCGGTGATCGACTTCAGCCGCCGGTGAAGCACCGAGGCCCTGATCGGATCGACGCTCGACGTCATGGCAACACCTCCATCGCCTGGTCTTCGAGCACGCAGCCGCCGAGGGCGTCGACCGCGAGGGTGAAACCCGCCGGAACGAAGATCGTCGTCGTGACCTTCTCGACGATCGCCGGACCCTGCAGCCGGTTGCCGTGCCGCAGCCGGTCGCCGTCGAAGACCGGCGTGTCGCGGAATTCACCTGCTTCCGGCTGGAAGACCGCGCGGCTGCCCTTCAGCGCGTGCCGGGCGTCGGCGCCATCGAACGGCACCTCGACCGGCGGCGGCTTGTCGGTGACGCCGACCGCCGAAAGGCGCACGCTCACGATCTCGACCGGCGTCGCCTCGTCGCGCAGGGCGTAACCGTAGAGCCGGTCGTGCCGCGCGTGGAACGCTTCGCGGATCGCTTCCCACTCACCGTCGCGCAGTTGCCCGGCGCTCACCGCGACCGACACCTCGTGGTACTGGCCACGATAGCGCAGGTCGAGCGCGTACGACAGGCGCCGCCTGCCGGACGCGATGCCTTCCGATTCCAGCACGGCGTCGGCTTCGGCGGTCATCTCGTCGACGAGCGCGCCGATGCGGCCACGCGACGTCGTCGCGTCGCCCAGCACCGCCGCGTGGCTGCGCACGAAATCGTGCTTCAGGTCGGTGCGCAGCATTCCCGACGCGCAGAAGATCGCGGCATCGCGCGGCACCAGCACCCGGCGGATGCCGAGTTCGCGAGCGATCATCGCAGCGTGGATGGCCCCGGCGCCACCGGCGCAGACCAGCGGAAACTCCCGCGGATCCCACCCCTTCTGGACCGAGATCTCGCGAATCGCCGAGGCCATGTTGACGTTCATGACCTGGTACATGCCGTGCGCAGCGCGCACCGGGTCCATGCCGAGCGCCGCAGCGACGCCGCGCTCGATCGCCGCGCGCGCCGCGTCGGCGTCGAGCCGGATGCGGCCGCCGGCGAAGAAGTCGGGCGACAGGTAACCGAGCACCAGGTTCGCATCGCTGCAGGTCGGCTCGGCGCCGCCGCGGCCGTAGCAGGCGGGGCCGGGATCGGCGCCGGCGCTCTGCGGGCCCATCTTCAGCAGGCCGTCGTCGATCCAGGCGATCGAGCCGCCGCCTGCGCCGATCGTCACGATGTCCATCGACGGCAGCGCCAGCGCGAAGCGGCTGACCGAGCTCGACGTCGTGATCGACGGCGCGCCACCGACGACCAGCGCGGCATCGAAGCTGGTGCCGCCCATGTCCACCGTGATGAAGCTGTCCTCGCCGTGCGGCCGCAACGCGGCGAGGCCCGCCGTCGGCGCCGCCGCGGGCCCAGACAGCAGCGTCGACGCCGCCAGCGCCGCGACCGCCTCGGGCGACGTCACGCCGCCGTTCGACTGCATGATCCGCAGCGCGCCCTCGAAGCCGCCGTCGGCGAGGCGGCGGCGCAGGTTGTCGACGTAGCGCCGCAGGATCGGCCCGACCACCGCGTTGAGCACGGTGGTGCTGGTGCGCTCGTAGAAGCGCACCTGCGGCAGCACGCGGCTCGACACCGACAGGTAGGCGTCGGGCATCCGCCGCGCCAC
>DAORSF010000111.1:0-6512 GCA_035443405.1 Burkholderiaceae bacterium
CGTGCTCGCCGGCCCCCGGCCCCATGTCGATCACGTGGTCCGCCGCGCGGATCGCGTCCTCGTCGTGCTCGACGACCAGCACCGAGTTGCCGAGATCGCGCAGGTGCTTCAGCGTCGCGATCAGCTGGTCGTTGTCGCGCTGGTGCAGTCCGATCGACGGTTCGTCGAGCACGTACATGACCCCGGTGAGGCCCGAACCGATCTGCGAGGCCAGCCGGATGCGCTGCGATTCGCCGCCAGACAGCGTTTCGGCGGCGCGGTCGAGCGACAGGTAGTCGAGGCCGACGTTGTTGAGGAAGCGCAGCCGGTCGACGATCTCGCGCACGATGCGCTCGCCGATCACCTGCTTGGCGCCGGGGAGCGTGAGCGACTCGAACCAGTCGTGGGCCTGGCGCAGCGTCAACCCCGACAGCTCGTAGATCGGCCGATCGGCGCCGCGAGGCCCCACGCGCACGAAGCGCGCGTCGACGCGCAGCCGTGTGCCCTCGCAGGCCGGGCAGGTGCGCTGATTCAGGTACTTCGACAACTCCTCGCGCACGTGCGCCGAGTCGGTCTCCTTGTGCCGGCGCTGCAGGTTCGGGACGACGCCCTCGAAAGCGTGCTCGCGCACCGTCGCGCGGCCGCCGTCCGCGACGTAGGTGAACGGGATCTTCTCGCTCCCCGAGCCGTGCAGCACCACGTGCCGAACGCGCTCGGGCAGCTCCTCGAACGGCGCGTCGATGTCGAAGCCGTAGAACGCCGCCAGGTTCTGCAGCAGCTGGAAGTAGAACTGGTTGCGCCGGTCCCAGCCCCTGATCGCCCCCGACGCGAGGCTCAGGTTCGGGAACGGCACGACCCGCTTCGGATCGAAGAACTGCACGACGCCGAGGCCGTCGCACTCGGGGCAGGCGCCGACCGGGTTGTTGAACGAGAACAGCCGCGGCTCGAGTTCGGGCAGCGAGTGGCCACACACGGGGCAGGCGAACCGGCTCGAGAACAGCAGCTCGGCGGCCGCCCCGACGGGCGCGTCCACGTCGGGCGCGTCCATGTCGAGCGCGATCGCGCGCCCGCCGGCCACGCGCAATGCGGTTTCGAACGACTCCGCCAGCCGCTGGCGGATCGACGGCGCGACCTTGACCCGGTCGACCACCACGTCGATCGAGTGCTTCTGGTTGCGGTTGAGCTTCGGCGCATCGCCGGCGCCGAGCTCGAAGATGCGCGCCTCGACCCCTTCGCCACGCACGCGTACCCGCACGAAGCCCTGGGCCTGCAGGTCGGCGAACAACTCCAGGTGCTCTCCCTTGCGATTGGCCAGCACCGGCGCGAGGATCATCAGCCGCGTTCCCTCGGGCATCGCGAGCACCGCGTCGACCATCTGCGAGACGGTCTGCGCCTCGAGTGGATGCTCGGGATGTTCGGGACAATACGGCGTACCCACCCTCGCGAACAGCAGCCGAAGGTAGTCGTGGATCTCGGTGACCGTGCCGACCGTCGATCGCGGGTTGTGGCTGGTGGCCTTCTGCTCGATCGAGATCGCCGGGGACAGGCCTTCGATCAGGTCGACGTCGGGCTTCTCCATCAGCTGCAGGAACTGTCGCGCATAGGTCGACAGCGACTCGACGTAGCGCCGCTGGCCTTCGGCGTACAGCGTGTCGAAGGCGAGCGAGGACTTCCCGGACCCCGACAGGCCGGTGATCACCACCAGCCGGTTGCGCGGGACGTCGAGGACGATGTTCTTCAGGTTGTGGGTGCGCGCACCCCGGACGCGGATCGATTCCATGCGAGCGAAGGCCAATCGGCTAATATACCCGGTCGCGAACGCTCACCTGATGGTCCCCCAGTCCCACGACTCCCGGGTCGGCGCCGATCCGGCGGCCGGCCTGCGCGCATCTCAAGCTGCGCGCGATCCGCGCCCGCCGAAGGGCGGGCGGCGCGGCCGGTCGCGGGCCTCGGGTGCGACGCGCGATCCGATGACGCCCCACGAACTGCGCTCGAGCGTCTCGCTCGCGTCGATCTTCGCGCTGCGCATGCTCGGCCTGTTCCTGATCCTGCCGGTGTTCGCGGTGCACGCCCGCGGCATGCCCGGCGGCGACGATGCGACGCTGATCGGGCTCGCGCTCGGCATCTACGGGCTCACGCAGGGCGTGTTGCAGATTCCCTTCGGCATCGCGTCCGACCGCTTCGGCCGCAAGCGGGTGATCGTCTTCGGCCTGCTGGTGTTCGCCGTGGGCAGCTTCGTGGCGGCGGGTGCCGAAGACCTGCTGACCACCATCGTCGGCCGCGCGGTACAGGGCGCCGGCGCGATCTCGGCGGCGGTCACCGCGTTCATCGCCGACAGCACGCGCGACAGCCAGCGCACCAAGGCGATGGCGATGGTCGGCGGCTCGATCGGCCTCACCTTCGCGCTGTCGCTGGTCGGGGCGCCGCTGCTGTACGACGCGATCGGCATGAGTGGCATCTTCGCGTTGACGGGCCTGCTTGCTCTGGCCGCGATCGGCGTGGTCACGCTGGTCACGCCGCCGGCCCCGCAGGGCGACGAGGCCGCTGGCGGTGCGCGCACGCCCTTGGCCCGGATCGCGATCGAACCCGACTTGCTGCGGCTCAATTTCGGCATCTTCACGCTGCACGCGGTGCAGATGGCGATGTTCGTCGTGCTGCCGACCTGGCTGGCCGACCGCGCCGGCGTCGAACTCGGCGACCACTGGACGATCTACCTGCCGGTGGTGCTGCTGTCGTTCGCGCTGATGGTGCCGCCACTTCTCAGGAGCGAGCGGACCGGCCAGTTGCGCGGCCTGTTCCTCGCATCGGTGGCGCTGCTGCTCGCGGTGCAACTGGCACTGGCGCTTCAGCCTGCCGGCCTAGTCGCATTTGCCGGCTTGCTGCTGGCCTTCTTCGTCGGGTTCAATATCCTCGAAGCCAGCCTGCCGTCGCTGGTGTCGCGGCTGGCGCCGGCCGACGCGAAAGGCGCTGCGCTGGGCGTCTACAACACGACGCAGGCGCTCGGGCTGTTCTTCGGCGGATTGCTCGGCGGCTGGGTCCAGGAGGGCTGGGGCAGGGCGGCAGTGTTCGGCGTCTGCGCGGGGCTGATGGCGTTGTGGCTGCTGGTGGCGGCGGGGCAGCGGCGCTGGCCGGGGTCGCCGCGCGGCGGTGACGCCGCGGCGTGAAACAATCGGTTCGAACGACAATTCCCGGGAGGGCAGCATGGCTTCGGTGAACAAGGTGATCCTGATCGGCAATCTCGGCCGCGATCCCGAGACGCGCTATGCGCCGAATGGCGGCGCGATCTGCAACATCACGCTGGCGACGTCGCGTACCCGCACCGACAAGGCCAGCGGGGAGAAGCGCGAAGAGACCGAATGGCACCGGGTGGTGTTCTTCGATCGCCTGGCCGAGATCGCCGGCGAGTACCTGAAGAAAGGCCGTTCGGTATACGTCGAGGGCCGGTTGCAGACCCGCAAGTGGCAGGACAAGGACGGACAGGAACGCTACACGACCGAGATCGTCGCGACCGAGATGCAGATGCTCGGCTCGCGCGAGGGCGGCGGCGGTGGTGGCGGCGAAGGCGGCTATTCGCGCGAGTCGGCGGCGACCGGCGGCGGGGCGCGGGGCGGTGCCGGCGGGGCCTCGGGTGGCACCTCGGGTGGCCCCTCGGGTGGCCCCTCAGGTGGCGCGAAGCGGCCGGCGCCGGGGGACAAGGGTTTCGACGACATGGACGACGACATCCCGTTCTGACACGCCGCGCCGCAACGCGCGTTGGTGGCGTGCGCCGGACTTACGGCGCCGCCGCCAGCGCACGGACGCGCCGAAGCTTTCCGCTGACGCGATCAATTTCCGGCGCACGGTCGTCGAGCTGCAGTTCGACCGGGCTCGCTCGCTGGGCATTGAAGAAGCGCTCCAGCGCCTGCAGTGCGCGCCGGCCGTCGCTGGCGCGTCGGCGCGCACCGGGCGCGTCGATGCGCAGTCGAAGCGCGTTGCGCGCAGTCTGGATCAGCTGGAAGCGGTGAATGCCGGTTTCCTCCTCGATGACCGTCTCGATCGCCAGCGGCAGCAGGCGCACCGGCCTGCCGTCGACGCCGTCGAGCACCAGCACGTCGTCGCGCCGGCCCTGTACGCGCACCGATGCGCGCCGGTTGCCGCATTCGCACGGCGTGTGCTCCATCGTCACGCTGTCGCCGAGGTCGTAGCGGATCACCGGCTGCACGCGGTTGGCGAGGTTGGTGAGCAGCACGGTGGCCGAGGGCTGGCCGTCGGGCACCGGTTGCCAGCGCTCGTCGACCGGTTCGAGGACGACCCAGTCGTCGTTCAGGTGCAGCCGGCCGTGGCGGCAGCCAAAGGCGATCTGCATGCACTCCGACGCGCCGTAGTCTTCGAGCACCGCGCAATCGAAGGCCTGCCCTATCGCGGAGCGGTCGGCCGCTGTCAGCCCCTCGCCGCCGCTCCACAGCGAGCGCGGACGGATCTTCAACCGGCCCTCCTGCTTTTCGCGCGCCAGCAAGGCGAGCATCGTCGGATAGCTGCCGACGAAGGCCGGCTGCCAGTCGTTGAGCCGTGCGACCAGTTCGCCGAGCGGCTGCAGGATCGAGAAGACTTGCGTGCTCGCCGCGAGCAGCGGGTGCACCCGGCATTGTCGCTGCCACCAGACGACGCCCGCGAAGTGTCCCTCCGTGGCGGCCACCAGCGCCATGCGGGCCGGCGCACCGGCGATCTGCCAGGGATCGGGAACCATCGGACCGAACTCGAAGCGGATCGTCAGCAGCGCTGCGTAGATCGCGAGCGCCTCCGCATCCTGCACGTAGATTCCCGGCACGCCGGTCGTGCCCGAACTGGTCCAGACCGCGTACTCGCCGAGCCAGGGCTCGGCGATCCGTGCCGGGTCGCGGACGAATGCCTCGAGTTCGCGGCGGTGCAGGCGGGGATCGGTGACCCAGTCGTCGAAGTGCGCCATCAACTGCTGGCGCGTCACCGGCGGGTACGCGGCCAGTTCGGTGCAGCCCGCGGGTACCGGGCGATAGTGCCTGCGGTAGAACGCGGAGTGGCTTCGAGCGTGGCCAAGCAACCCGGCGACGCGCTGCTCGCGGGCGGCCCGGCGGGTGCTGTCGCCGGCCAGATCGTCGAACCAGATCTCGCGCACGTGCGCGCCCCAGCGCCACAACTCGTCGGTGCCGCGCCACCAGTCCCACGGATCGGCGGCGCGGGCCGAATCTTCGTTGCGCCCGCTTCCCATGGCGCAAATCTACTGACGTGCGGCGGATCCCGGCTTGACCTGCGTCATCCGACGCCCGGACCCGCCGGCTCGCTCCCCTCGCTGCGTTACCATTGCGGCCGCCGACGGCGCCAGACGGCGCCTCGCACGAGGAGCGACCGTACATGCAAGTGGTTTGCCTGGACCTCGAGGGCGTGCTGGTGCCCGAGATCTGGATCGAGTTTTCCCGTCGCACCGGCATCGCCGGGTTCTCGCGAACCACGCGCGACGAGCCCGACTACGACCGGCTGATGCGCTACAGGCTCGACCTGCTCGCACAGCACCGGCTGAAGATGAGCGACATCCAGCGCGTGATCGACGGCATGGGGCCGCTGCAGGGCGCGCGCGAGTTCCTCGACGACCTGCGTGCCCGCTACCAGGTGATCATCCTGTCGGACACCTTCTACGAGTTCGCCGACCCGCTGATGCGCCAGCTCGGCCGGCCGACGCTGCTGTGCCATCGGCTCGAGATCGACGGCGATGGCGTGGTGCGCAATTACGTGCTGCGCATGCCGGACCAGAAGCGCGCGGCGGTCGACGCGCTGAAGGGGCTCAACTTCCGCGTGATCGCCGCCGGCGACTCGTACAACGACACCGGCATGCTCATGGCCGCCGACGCGGGTTTCTTCATCCACCCGCCCGAGTCGATCCTGCAGCAGTTTCCGCAGTTCCCGGTCACGCGCAGCTATCCGGAGCTGCGTGAAGCGATCGATTCGGCTGCCCGGCGCCTGGGCGGCTGAGGTGCCGCTCCGCCGCCCAGCGGGCGGCGATTTTCCTTTATAATTCAAGGTTTTCTTGCGTCCCCGCTGCCCGGCCGGGCGGCTTTCATTTGCGGGTTGCGTGCGCCATGCCGATTTACGCCTATCGTTGCGACAGTTGCGGCGTCGAGAAGGACGTGCTGCAGAAGCTCTCCGACGCGCCGCTGAGCGTCTGTCCGGACTGCGGTGCCGAGTCCTTCCACAAGCGCCTCAGCGCGCCGGCGTTCCAGCTCAAGGGAAGCGGCTGGTACGTCACCGATTTCCGCGACGGCGCGAAGAAGGACAAGGACAAGGACAAGGCGGCCGCCGGCGACGACAAGGCGGCGGCGCCCGCCGCGGAGGCGAAGAAGGAAGCGCCAGCGGCGAGCGTCCCGGCGCCCGCGCCGGCGTCGCCACCCGCGGCCGCGGCCGCTTCGAAGCCGGCGCCGGGCGCCGGCGGCAAGACGGGCTGAACACGGGGCGACCCGGCGACCCAGCATGCGCAAGTACCTCGTCACCGGGCTGCTGATCTGGGTGCCGCTCGTCATCACGCT
>DAORSF010000112.1:0-6510 GCA_035443405.1 Burkholderiaceae bacterium
CGAGGAATCTGGTCTCGAGCGCGTCGCCCTCGAACGTCATCTCCGGCCTGGCGAGATTGCCTTTCTGCCAGGGCGAAACCGGCTCGATGGCCGAGCACGCCGCGCTCGCCAGCACGATGGCCATCAGGATCGTCGCGCGCATGGGTCGTACTCCGAGGTTCGTCGACGGGACGGGCACGCTCACCGGGCTCCCAGCGACTGGCGGATCTTCGCTTCGAGTTCGGCCCGATCGGCGTCGCGGAAACCCGCGTGCTGCAGCAGCACCTTGCCGTCGGGGCCGACCAGGAACGAGGTCGGCATTCCCTTGATCGCGTAGGACTTCGGCGCCTCGCCGCGGGTGTCGAACGCGACGACGAATTTCGCCGGGGTTTCCGCGAGGAACTTGCGCGCGTCGTCGGTCCTGGTGTCGACATTGACGCCGATCACCTGGAATCCCTGCGCGCCATAGCGCTGCTGCATCTCGTTCATCCAGGGGAACGACTGCACGCATGGCTTGCACCACGATGCCCAGAAGTCGACGTACACCAGCTTGCCGCGGTAGTCGGCGAGCTTCACGGTGCCGTTCGCCCCGGGCAGGTTCAGTTCGGGCGCGGCAGCGCCCGGCTCGATGGCGTGCGCCGCGGCGCCCACCGCCAGGCCGGCGGCAAGGCCGGCGAGACTGCGCGCGATCGAACGGGGGAGGCAGTTGCGGATCATCGTTGATCTCCTGTCGTGGAATCCCGGGATGCCCGGGCGGGGTGTCGACGCCGGATCGCAAGCGCGGCGACGCTGGCCAGCGCCAGCAGCGGCAGGACGGGATCGCCGGGGCCGCCCCGGCTCGTGGTGCAGCCGCCGGCGCCGAGGTTGATCGGCGCGACGAGCGACGCGGCATTGGCCGTCGCCGCGAGCGCGACCGACTTGGGCGCCGGCCCCGCATTCGACACGATCGACACCTGGCCGCTCTGCTTGCCGGCGACGGCGGCGCTGAAGCTCACGACCCACTGGCAGCTGGCCCCGGGGCCCAGCGTGAACGGCGGTGGCGGGCATTGAGAAGACGCAGGATCGATCGCGAACGGCCCGGTGACGGTGACCGCGTCGACCTGCAGCATGGCGGTGCCGGTGTTCGTGACCGTCAGCGCCTGCGACGCGGCGCCGTTCAGCGGCTGTACGCCGAAGTCGAGGGCCGCTGCGCTGGTGTCGATGGCAGGCGCCGCGACGGCCATGCCCGAACCGCGCAGTTCCACGGAAAGCCGTGAGCCGGTGCTCGCGGCGAGTTCGAGCCTGGCGCTCTTTGCGCCGATCGCCGCTGGCGCGAACGCCACCGACACGGCGCACGATCCGGCAGCGGCCACGGACTCGCCCGTTGCGCAGGCGCCCGCGTCGACCGCGAAGCTCGACGCATCGGCGCCGGCGATCGCCAGCGTCGAGATCGTGAAGGCGGCGCCGCCGGCGTTGCCGATCGTGAACGTTCGTGCCGCGCTGCGCTGCCCGACCTCGACGTTGCCGAACTCGGCGAGCGTGGCCGGGACCAGGGTCGGCGAGCCGGACGGGCCGGCGACGCCGTTGCCGGTCAGCGCTGCCGAGTGTGGGCTGCCCACCGCGTCGTCGACGATGCGCAGCGTTGCGGATGCCGACCCCGCCTGGCCTGGGTCGAACGCGACGTCGATCGCGCAACTCGCGCCGGCTGCGAGCGTGGCGCCGCAGCCGTTGCCGACGATCGCGAACGCCGCCGAACCGTCGATGCTCGCGCCGGCGATCGACATGGGCGCGTTGCCGGCGTTGTGCAGCAAGAGCTGGCGGGCCGGCGACGCGGCGCCGACGGTCTGGTCGCCGAACGCGTGCATGGCCGGCGAGAGCTGCGCGATCGGGGCGGGTGCCGGTGTGCCGGTGCCGCTCAGCGCGATGGCCGGGCTGCCGTTCGCCGCGTCCGAGCCGATCGTCAGCGTCGCACTGCGCGCTCCAAGCGCGGCCGGCGCGAACGCGACGCCGATCGTGCAGGTCGCGCCCGCTGCGAGCGCCGAGCCGGTCGCGCAGCTGCCGCCCGCCGCGCCGGCGGGGCGAACGAACTCGGCGGCTTGCGCGCCGGAGAAGGCGAAGCCGGTGAAGGTCATGCCGGCGCCGCCGACGTTGGCGACGGTGAGCGTCTGCACCGGCGACGTCGTACCCAGCGCGGTGGAGGGGAAGGCCGACACGTTCGACGACAGCGAGATCGTGGGCTGCGGCGCGACGGTGGCCGTGCCCGACAGCGCGACGCTGCTCGAACCGCCCGCGGCGTTGTGCGCGATCGACAGGCTTGCCGCGCGGCTTCCCGCCGCAGTCGGCTGGAAGCGCACGAGGATCGAGCAGTTCCCCCCGGGCGCCACGCTCGAGCCGGCTGCGCAACTCCCGCCCGCGACGATCGCGAAGTCGGCGGCGTGGGCGCCCGAGATCGCGAGCGACGCGATCGACAACGCAGCGCTGCCCGGGTTCGATACGGCGACGGCCTGGTTCGGCGACGTGGCGCCGACCACGGTCGCGGGAAAGGCGAGCGAGCCCGGCGACACGCCGGCGGCTGGAGCAGCGTTGCCCGCCGCGGGATTGGCGATGTACGCACCGATGTCGGCGGCGTCGGTTGCGTTCACGTAGGCGGCGAGGTAGCCCATCCCGCCGGTGTTCTTCGAGATCGCGCTGATGATCAGCGGGCCGTTGTTCGCCCCCTTGCGGATGTTGTTCTTGTCCTGCGCGATGTTCGTGCCATGGCAACCGGAGTTCGCACAGGCCAGCGGCGCGCCGTTGGTCACCTCGTAGAGCTGCTTGCCGCGCACCGGATCGGCGGCGTGCGCCGCGGGTGCGTGCACGAGCGCGAAGGCTGCGGCGCCCGCGATTGCGAGTGCGAAGGCGTGGATCGAACGGCTCATGCGGTGTCTCCTGCCGGTCGTGCTGGCGGCGGCTTGTCGTATGGGAAAATTTACCATACATTGAACGGCACGCAACCCACCGGCGAAAACCGCTCTTTCGAGCGCCTCCAGAGGGGAAAACGCGGTGGCCACAGGGGGTTGCAGGGGTCCCGGAACCGGTCCGAAGCCGGCGGCGCCCGACCGTCGGCGGGAAGCGCCGGACGGACGGCGACCGGGGTGTGGAAGACGTCCTCGGGCGTCCAGAACAAGGAAGCTAGCGATGATCTGCTCGAACCTCAATCCGCTGCGATGGCTCGCGCTGCCGCTGCTGCTGGCCGCAACGCTGGGTGCGGCACGTGCGGCCGACTTTCTCGATCCGGAGCAGGCGTTCCGCGTGACGCTTGCCGCCGCCGGCGAACGCAGCGTCGAACTCGACGTGCAGGCGGCCGACGGCTATTACCTGTACGCAGAGAAGTTCGCGGTGGCCAGCGACACGCCGGGCGTGAGGCTCGGCGCGCTCGCGCAACCCGCCGGCAAGACCCGCTTCGACGCCACCTTCGGCAAGGATGTCGAGACGCATCGAGGCGTGGTGCGCCTGTCCGTGCCGATTCGCTCGGCGCCGCAGGCGTTCGAGCTCAGGCTCGCGTTGCAGGGCTGCGCCGACGCTGGCCTGTGCTATTCGCCGATGTCGGTCGACCTGCCGGTCACGCTTGCTTCGGCCGTCGTCGACGATCGCGCGAACCTGGCGCCGGATGCCGCGAAGGCGCCAGCGCGAGCCGTGGCGCCGGCAGGCGCGCAAGCCGACGACGCCGGCAACGAACTGGCGATGATCGAGCGGACGCTGTCCGGCGGTAGCCTCGGCGCCGTCGCCGCCGTGTTCCTCGCGCTCGGCCTGTTGCTGTCGTTTACGCCGTGCGTGCTGCCGATGGTGCCGATCCTGTCGTCGATCATCGTCGGGCAGAGGCAGCTGACCCGTGGTCGCGGCTTCGCGCTCGCGCTGGCGTACTCGCTCGGCATGGCGCTGGTCTACACCGCGGTCGGCGTCGCCGCCGGGCTCGCGGGCGAAGGCCTCGCCGCCGCGCTGCAGAAGCCCTGGGTGCTCGCGACCTTCGCGACGCTGCTGGTCGCGCTCGCGCTGTCGATGTTCGACGTCTACCAGCTCGAGATGCCGCGTTCGATCCAGAATCGCGCGTCGCAGGTTTCGTCGCGCCTGCCCGGCGGACGCTTCGCAGGCGTTTTCGTGATGGGCGCGGTGTCGGCGCTGGTCGTTGGCCCCTGCGTCGCGGCGCCACTCGCCGGCGCGCTCGTCTACATCAGCCGGACGAAGGACGTGGTCGTCGGCGGTACGGCCCTGTTCGCCATGGCGATCGGAATGAGCGTGCCGCTGCTGCTGATCGGCCTGTCGGCGGGAAGCCTGCTGCCCCGGGCCGGTGCGTGGATGATCGCGGTCAAGCGCTTCTTCGGCGTGTTGCTGGTCGGCGTCGCGATCTGGATGGTGTCGCCGGCCATCCCGGACTGGGCGCAGATGCTGGCCTGGGCTGCGCTGCTGATCGTGACCGCCGCGTTCCTGCGCGTCTTCGACCCGCTGCCCGACGGCGCCACCGCCACGTTGCGCTTCGGCAAGGGCGTCGGTGCGCTGATGCTGATCGCAGGAATCCTGCAGCTGGTCGGCGTCGCCAGTGGCGGACGCGACGTGCTGCAGCCGCTCGGGGCGCTCGCCGCACGCAAGGCGGCTGCCGGAACGGTCGCGACGGCCGCGTCGAAGCCGGCGTTCACGAAGGTGCATACGCTCGACGAGCTCGACCGGGCGATCCGGTCGTCGGCGAGACCGACGATGGTCGAGTTCTCGGCCGACTGGTGCGTGTCGTGCAAGGAGCTGGAGCGCCTGACCTTCTCCGATCCGCGCGTCGCCGAGCGCATGTCGCGGCTGAAGCTGCTCAAGGTGGACGTCACCGCGAACTCGGTGGCGGACCGCGAACTGCTCCGGCGCTTCAACCTGTTCGGCCCGCCCGGAATCCTGCTGTTCGACGTCGACGGCATCGAATCGTCGGCCTCGCGCGTCATCGGCTATCAGCCGGCCGACACTTTCCTCGAGCGGCTCGACCGGCTGCTGGGCACCTGAGCGTGCACAGCGGCAGGCCTGGCGCGGTGCACGTCGTCAGAACCGGTAGTCGGCGGCCCGGTGCAGCCGCCAGTTGCCGCTGCCGGTCAGCTCGAGGACCTGGTCGTGGAACCGCAGCAGTGAAGCGTGATGGCTGACGCTGACCGGCGTGGTCGAGGTCGTCGCGAGTTCCCGGTACAGGATCTCTTCGTTGCCGACGTCCAGCGCGCTGGTCGCCTCGTCGAGCATCACGTAGCGCGGCCGGTGCAGCAGCACGCGCGCGAACGCGAGTCGCTGCTGCTCGCCGATCGACAGGACCTTGCCCCAGTCGAGCTCGGCGTCGAGTCCGCCGAAGCGCTCGGCGAGATCGGGCAGGTTCACGCGTCCGAGCAATCGCCAGAGTTCCTGGTCGGACACCTGGCGGGTGCGGTCGGGGTAGATCAACTGGCTGCGCAGGTTGCCCAGCACCATGTACGGCTGTTGCGGCAGGAACATCATCTCTTCGGGGCCCGGGCGGACGATGCGTCCGCTGCCGGCGTTCCACAGCCCGGCGATCGCCCGCAGCAGTGAACTCTTGCCGCCGCCGCTGTCGCCGACGATCATCATGCCCTTGCCCGGCTCGGCCGACACCGACAGGTCGGCGATCAGCACTCGCTCGCGACCGGGCGTCTGCAGCGTGACGTGCTCGAGCGCGAGCTGCGGGCCCCAGACCGACTCGATGCGTCCGGTTGCGTCCGCGCCGGCGGCCTCCCGCGCCGCCAGCGTCTTCGAGAAGGTGCCGAGGCGGTCGATCCCGGCGGCGAAGCGGCTCAGTCCTTCGAAGTGGTCGACGATCACCGCCACCGCGCTCAGGACCGCCGCGAACGCGCCGGCCGCCTGGACCGCGCGCCCCACCTCGAGCTCGCCGGAAAGCACCTGTTCCGCGATGATCGCGCTGGGCAGCACGATGGTGAGGAAGCTGTACGCGTACTGGAACAGGTTCAGGTTCAGCTGCACCCTCAGCAGCTTGCGATAGTTGACGAACGCGGCGTCGAAGAACCGCCTGGCCTGGAACGACTCCTGCTCTTCGCCGCGATGCAGGGCGATCGCCTCGGCGTGTTCGCGGATGCGCACGAGGCTGAAGCGGAAGTCGGCCTCGCGGCGCAACTGCTGGAAGTTGATGCCGATCATCACGCGACCGAACACGAGCATGGTCACCACCGTGCCGAAGACCGCGTAGACGACCAGGAAGTAGACCAGTGCCTTCGAGATCGACCAGAGCACGCCGACGAACGCAACGAGCTGGATCACCGCGCCGAGCGCGATCATCAGGAAGTAGAGCGACTGCTGCGTGAACGCGTTGATGTCTTCCGAGATGCGCTGGTCGGGGTTGTCGATCGCGCCGCTGGCATTGAGTTCGTAGTAGGCGCGATCCGCGAAGTAGCGGTCGAGGAAGCGGTTCGTCAGCCAGCGCCGCCAGAGGATGCCGAGCGTGTCGCGCACGTAGTAGTAGAAGGCGTAGATCGGCACGGCGACGATCACGATCGCGACGCACTGGCGGATCGACAGCCAGAA
>DAORSF010000113.1:0-6510 GCA_035443405.1 Burkholderiaceae bacterium
CCCAGCAGCTTCATCCGGTAGACGTTCTGCGCCTGCCGCGCCACGTCCTCCGAGCCCATGTAGACGACGCAGGCCATGCCGTAGCGTGCGGCCACCGTGGCCGTGGCGACGCCGTGCTGGCCGGCGCCGGTCTCGGCGATCACGCGCGGCTTGCCCATGCGCTTCGCGAGCAGCGCCTGCCCGATCGTGTTGTTGATCTTGTGCGCGCCGGTGTGGTTCAGGTCTTCGCGCTTGAACCAGATCTGCGCGCCACCGAGGCGTTCCGACCAGCGCTTCGCGTGATAGACGGGACTGGGGCGGCCGACGAAGTGCTCGAGTTCGTAGTGGAACTCGGCGACGAACTCCGGGTCGTCGCGGTAGCGCTCGTAGGCGACACGCAGTTCCTCGAGCGCGTGCACCAGCGTCTCTGCAACGAAGATGCCGCCATAGGGACCGAAGTGGCCACGGGCATCCGGAAGGTCGTACGGCTTCATCGAGAATCCTGTTGTGCCGAATCGGCCCGCAGCACCTCGGCGACGAACCTCTCCATGCGCTCGCGCGACTTCGCACGGGGGTCGGGGCTCGGCGCCCCGGCCTGGATGCCGCTGGACACGTCGACCATCGTCGGCCGCACCTGTGCGATCGCGGTCGCGACGTTCCCGGGCGCCAGACCGCCCGACAACACGATTGGCTTCGAACGTTCGCGCGGGATCCACGACCAGTCGAAGCCTTCGCCGCTGCCGCCGTAGCCCAGGCTGTGCGAATCGAGCAGCAGCGCCTCGGCACTCGCAAATCGGTCGAAGGATTCTATCAAATCGACTGCCGCGCGCATGCGCACGGCGCGCCAATACGACACTCCGACGGGCAGTTCGGCTTCGCAGGCGTTCGCCGCCTCGTCGCCGTGGAACTGGATCACGTCGAGGCCGACCGCGCCCGTGACGCGACGGATCGCACCCGCAGGCGCGTTGACGAACAGTCCCACCGCCGCCACCCAGGACGGCAGCAGCCTGCGCAGCCCGGCGGCGCTGCAGACGTCGAGCGACCTCGGGCTCTGCGGATAGAACACGAAGCCCACGGCATCGACGCCGAGCGCGGCCGCCGTGCGAACGTCGTCGGCGCGAACCAGGCCGCAGAACTTGATCCGTGTGCGCATCGACGGCAGTGTAGTCCGCTCAGCCGAAGCACTCGAGCGGATCGCCACCCCAGGACGGGACGCCGAAGCGCGGCTCGTATTGCGCGCCGTCGAAGTACAGCCCGTCCGGCGCAAAGGTGGCTGGCGCCTCGCGCCGGTCGCGCCCCGCCAGCAGCTCGCCGATCCACGCCGGCGGGCGACGACCCTCTCCGATCGCGACGAGCGCCCCCATCAGGTTGCGGATCATGTGGTGGAGGAACGCGTTGCCGGTGAACGTGAACAGCACGAAGGCGCCACGCTCGACCAGCGAGAGTTCCTCGAGCGTTCGCACCGGCGACGCCGCCTGGCACTCGGACGAACGGAATGCGGAGAAGTCGTGCTCGCCGACGACCAGTGCCGCCGCCTCGCGCATCCGCCCGACATCGGGATCGCGGAAGGTCCAGCCCGCCCGCCGCGACAGCAGCGGATGGCGGACCGCCGACCGGTACAACAGGTAGCGATAGCGCCGTCTCGCGGCACCGTAGCGCGCGTGGAACTCATCGGCCACCGGCGTCGCGCCGCGCACCGCGATGCCTTCGGGCAGGTGCGCGTTCACGCCGCGCACCCAAGCCGACAGCGGGCGATCTGCGGCACAATCGAAGTGGACCACCTGGCGCAGCGCGTGCACGCCGGTGTCGGTGCGCCCGGCGCAGATGGTCGCCACCGGCTGGTCGGCGATCGCCGCGAGCGCGCGTTCCAGCACGTCCTGCGCGGCCTCGCCGTTGGGTTGTGTCTGCCAGCCGTTGAAGCGGCTGCCGTCGTAGGCCAGCGTCAACGCGAATCGGGGCATCGGGAGCCGAAACGAAAAAGGGGAAGCCGCGGCTTCCCCGAAGCACTTCGATTGCGGGAACTTATCCGATCTTCGAAAGCATCGAACGCGCCTTCTGTTGTTGAGCCGAGTCGCCGCCCTTGAGCACTTCCTCGAGCAGTTCGCGAGCGCCTTCCTTGTCGCCGATCTCCTCGTAGGCCGACGCCAGGTCGAGCTTGGTCGCCATCTCCTGCCAGCGCGACGAGTCGATGGCCGGGGCTACGGCGGTCTCGGCTGCGGCGAGCCCCAGGTCGCCGGCGAACTCGCCACCGACGTCGGAATCGCCGAGCCGGTCCATCGACGGGCCGTCTTCGATCGCCGGCCGGGTGTCGAGGCCTTCGAGAGAAGGCAGGTCGATCTTGAAGTCGCCGAGGTCGGCGAGCGCCGACGGTTCCTCGGAAGCCGTCCCGGTCGCGGAAGCCTGCTGGCCGGTCTCGATCTCGAGCGAAGGCAGCTCGAAGCGGCCGTCGATCGCGCGCGACAGATCCGAGTCGCCCAGCGGCGACTGCTCGCCCGACGCGTCGCGCATGCTCGCCGCGCGGCCGATCCGGGTGTCGAGATCGAGGTCGAAATCGAGCGACGGCATTCCCTCGACCGCGGCCGATTCGGCATCCATCGGGACGGTCGCGGCAAAGGGACCGGCCGCGGTCGCGCGCGGCTTCGCCGCCGTGTCGTCGCCCGGCAGCATGTGATCGCCGAGCATCGTCGCGGCCGCGCTCGCAGCGGCCGCCAGGCCCGCAGCCGCCGATGCGCCGGCAGCGGAAGCGTCGCCCGCGCCGCCTTGCGCAGCGGCGGGTGCAGCGCCGGACATGTCGCCGTGCCCCGTGTAGAGCGGGTTCGCCGGGTCGATCGACAGCCCGAGCGTGACCACCCTCGGCCACTCCTCGTTCTGCCCGCCGGTCATGTCGTACATCTCCTGCGCGAGCGCGCCGAAGGCGACAGCATCCTTGCGGCCGGCGTAGATCTCGAGCAGCTTGACCCTGATCGCCTGGCGCTCGCCCTGCTTCTTCAGCGCCTCCTTCAGGATCTCTTCGGCCTGCGTCTCGCGGCCGTAGGCGATGTAGACCTCGGCCTTGGCAATTGGATCGACTTCGGTCGAATGCACGTCGACGCCGCTGTCGCGCGTGCTGGTCGCGAACAGGCTGTTGCTGGTGTCGACCGCCTGCCCGCCGGTCGAACCGAACAGCGAGTTCGCGGTGAACGCGTCGGCCGAAATCAGGCTGTCTTCCTCGAGCGTCTCGGCCTGCTTGCGACGCCGCATGGCGAAGAGCCCATAGGCGCCGATCGCGAGCACGATCGCGCCGAGGCCCGGAAGCGTCAACGGGTTGTCCATCAACTCGTCGACGAAACCGGGTGCCGGTGCTGGTGCAGGTGTCGGCTTCGCGGCGGGCGCCGGCGGCTGGCCATCGGCCGCCGTGGTCGCTGTCGTGGTCGCTGGCGCGGGCGCAGCGGCGCCGGCCGGCGCTTGTGCGGCCGGCTCGGTCACCGGCGGCGTGGACGCAGCGGCCGCGGCGGGCTGGGCCGCGTCGCCGGCTTGCGTCGGCGCCGTGGCGGTCGTCGCCGGCGCGGCGGCAGGCGCGCCCGGCGACGGTGCCGTCGCGGTAGCCGGGGATGCTGCAGCACCGACGGTTCCCGAAGCCGTCGTGCCGGTCGCGCGGGCCGCCTCGACCTGGCGCTGCAGTTCGGCCAGTTGCCGGTTCTTCAACTCGACCAGCTGCTGCAGGTCGGCGACGTTCTTCTCGAGCGCCGAGACGCGCTCCTGCTGCTCCCGCACCGCCGCATCGCGCGCGACCTGTGCTTCGGCGGTCGCGTCGCCGGCGCCGGTCGCGGCTCCCGCAGCACCCGCCGCCCTGCCCGCCGCCGGCTGCGAGCGCGACAGCTTCAGCTGGTCGCCAGCAGCCGTGCCGCTCGCGCCGTCTTCGACGCGCGCGGTCACCGATCCAGCGGCGCTCTGCCCGGCCTGCGCCGGCTCGACCCGCCGCGCCGCAGCCGCGAGCCGCTCGCGGTAGGCGCGGAAATCCGCCGCCTGGGTGCGGATCTGCCGGCGCGCAGCAGCCGCGTCGACCGCGGCCATCGCATCGCGATTGGGCACGTCGAGGGTCTTGCCGGCCAGCATCTGGTGAACGCTGCCGAAGAACGCGCTCGGGTTGGCGTTGTAGATCGAAATGATCGCCTGCTCGAGCGCCACGTCGGCCGGCTTCACGCGCGCGGCGATACCCGCGAGCGTGTCGCCCGACCGGACCGTGACCTCGCCGGGCGCAGCGGCCGGCGCAGCGGCTGGCTGCGGAGCGGGCTGAGCGGCCGGCGCGCCCGCGGGCGCGGCCGCCGCAGCCGGGCGCGCCGTTCGGGCCGCCGGCGCCGCGGCCGAAGCCGCCGGCGCGGACGCCGCCGGCGCCGAAGCCGCCGGTGCTGCGGCCGGCGCGGCCGGCGCGGACGTCGTCGCCGTGCTGGGTGGGACGACCTGCGTGGTGGCGCCGCCGGCAACGGTCTCGCGCCCCATCCGCAACTCGGGCGGATCGAGCAGGAAGGTGTACTCGCGAACGAACTTTCCGGAGGACCAGTTCAACTCGACCAGCAAGTCGACGAACGGCTCGTTGATCGGCTGTGAAGACGTAATCCGCACGACCGCCGCGCCGTTGGCCCGGCGATCGACCGCGAAACGGAGATTGCTCAGCGCCGGGTTGAACTCCAGGCCCGCCTGGCGGAAAGCCTCGACCGGCGCCAGGCGCGCGCTGAGCGACCCGGCTTCCTCGCGACCGAGCGCGGTGACCTCGACCTCGGCACGCAAGGGTTGACCGAGTGCGGACTGCACCGTGAGCCTGCCGAGCCCGGCCGCGTCCGCCGACGCCGGCACGCCACCCGCCAACGCGGCGGCAACTGCCAGCGCGAGTAGCGTCGGAGTACCCGTGCGGTGCTGCCCGACCCGCTGTCCTTGCGATGATTTCACGCTTTTCCCCAGACGCACCAATGGATTTTTCGAGCCTAACATCAGCGACTTACCCAGGCAAGCTCAAGAAGCTGCGGAGGTTCGCAACGTGGCGAGCATGTGACGAACGGCGACTTCCGGACCCACCGGCGGCGTCCCGGACGTGCGTCGTGAGACGCTCAGGATGCCAAGAGCCTCAACATGCGTCTGAGCGGCTCGGCGGCCCCCCACAACAACTGGTCGCCAACCGTGAACGCACTCAGGTAGCCGGGACCGAGCGCGAGTTTGCGAAGCCGCCCGACCGGGATGCCCAGGCCACCGTTGACCGCCACCGGCGACAGCCCGCGAATGCTCGCTTCGCGCGTGTTCGGCACCAGCCTGACCCATTCGTTGCCCGACGCGACGATCGACTCGATCTCGTCGAGCGGCACGTCGCGGCGCAGCTTGATCGTGAGCGCCTGGCTGTGGCAACGCATCGCGCCGATGCGCACGCAGAGGCTCTCGATCGGGATGTGGCCTGCGCCCGAAGCCGGCAATCCGAGGATCTTGTTGCACTCGGCATCGCCCTTCCACTCCTCGCGCGACATGCCGTCGCCGAGGTCCTTGTCGATCCACGGGATCAGGCTGCCCGCCAGCGGCACGCCGAAGTGCTCGGTCGGGAACGCCTGCGAGCGCATGGCCTGCGAAACCTTCGCGTCGATCTCGAGGATCGCCGAGCCGGGGTCGGCGAGCTGCGGTGCCACCGCGGCGTGCGCGGCGCCCATCTGCGCCAGAAGCTCGCGCATGTTCTGCGCGCCGGCCCCCGACGCCGCCTGGTAGGTCATCGCGGTGATCCACTCGACGAGCTTCTCGCGGAACAGCCCGTTGAGCCCCATCATCATCAGGCTGACCGTGCAGTTGCCGCCGATGTAGTCGCGCACGCCACGCGCAAGCGCATCCTTGATCACGTGCAGGTTCAGCGGGTCGAGAATGATGACCGCGTCGTCCTTCATCCGCAGCGCCGACGCCGCATCGATCCAGTAGCCGTTCCAGCCGGCCGCGCGCAGCTTCGGGTGGACCTCGTTGGTCCAGTCGCCGCCCTGGCAGGTCAGCACCACGTCCATCTTCTTCAGCAGGTCGATCTCGCCGGCCGCGTGCAGCTTGCGGTCGCCGAGGTTGGGCACCTCCGGCGCCGCGCCGCCGGCGTTGGACGTGCTGAAGAACACCGTCTCGACGTGCGCGAAGTCGTTCTCCTCGCGCATGCGCTGCATCAGCACGGAACCGACCATTCCGCGCCACCCGACCATCGCCACCTTCAACATGACTTCGCTCCCTGGTCCCGCCGGCGCCACGTGCCGGCGGCGTCGTCCTACAGTGCCGCGAGCACCGCGTCGCCCATCTCCGTCGTGCCCACCGTGCGCTTGCCCGCCTCGGCGATGTCCGCGGTCCGGAACCCCTGCGCCAGCACCTTGCGCACCGCCGCCTCGACCCGCTGTGCCGCCGCCTCCTGGTTCAGCGAGTGCCGCAGCAGCATCGCCGCCGACAGGATGGTCGCCAGCGGATTGGCGACGTCCTTGCCGGCGATGTCGGGCGCCGAGCCGTGGATCGGCTCGTACAGCCCGTAGCCGCGCGCGTTCAGCGACGCCG
>DAORSF010000114.1:0-6491 GCA_035443405.1 Burkholderiaceae bacterium
AGCTCGGCACGCTGGTGGAATTCCTGGGCCTGCCCGTTGCCGGCCGCTTCCACCGCGCACTGGCCGACGCCGAGATGGCGGCGGGTGTGCTGGCCAGGCTGGAGGAGGCGCTCGAACGGCGCTTCGGAGTCGGCCCGGTGACGCACGAGATGCTGCGCGAACTCCAGGCCTCGTCGCGCTACCGGTTGCGCGAACGCGTCGCTCGGTACAGCGGCTAGGACCGCTGATCCCAGCGCGGTACCGGAAACACGGGCGCGGCCTCGGCGCTGGCCCTGGGGAGCACGACGGTCGGCCGCAGGTTGCGGTTCTGGATGCACGCCGAGGCGATCGCGGTGTTCTGCCCCTCCGCGTCGAAGCGGATCGGCCCGCCGAGCATCATCCGCGCGGCGATGTCGGTGCGGCGTATCGCGTCGGCCAGCGTCGGGCCGTCGGTCGAGCCGGCACGGCGGAACGCGTCCGCGGCGGTCAGCATCGCTTCGAAGGTGAAGCCGACGTTCAGCGCGTGGAACACCAGCGGCTCCTTTGGAAACTGCTTCTTCATCTGGCGCTCGACCAGCGCGGTCAACTTCGACTTCGGGTCGTACCAGGGAACGTTCGAGATGCAGTACTCGGAGTGCTTGCCGAGATTGGTGTAGAAGGCGGCCTCGTACATCCCTGGGGAGCCCGGGCTGATGATCCCCTGCGGGTTGTAGCGTTGCTTGATCATCTCCCGAACCAGCAGGATCGCGTCGTTGAGCCGGCACACCAGCATCACGATGTCCGCGCCGCTGGCCTTGGCCTTCGACACTTCGACCGAGAGGTCTCGCGCGGCCGGGTCGTAGCTGATCGTCTCGACGATCCGGAACGGCAGGAAGTCGAGCTTCGGAAAGATTGCGTCGATCGCACGCCTGTTCGCGAGCCCGAAGGTGTCGTTGACGTGCATGAGCACGGCGGTGCGCGGCGCCGACCCAGTTGCCTGGAACAGATCGCGAAACAGGGCGAGGCCGTTCGAGATCAGGTCGACCGCCGTCGGGAAGTTCCGGAACGTGAACTTGTACCCCTGCTTGGTGATCTGCGGCGCCGCGGCCACGTTGATGACGAACGGCACCTTGCGCTGCTCGGCGACCTGGGCAATGACCGCGGCGGCGCCCGAGTCGAAGGGCCCGACCAGGACCTGTGCGCCTTCGACGATCAGCTTCTCGGCGCGCGATCGCGCCTCGTCCACCTTTGACTCGGTGTCGACGTTCATCAGTTCGATGTCGACGCCGAGCATTTCGCGCAGGAGCGCCGGCGCGATGTCCGCGCCGATCTGGCACGACTGTCCGATCTTGCCCAGCACACCGGTCTTCGGTAGAAGCACGCCGACCCGAAGCTTCTTCGGTTGCGCGCGCACGATGGCTGGCGCCAGCGCGGCGGCGCTGCCCAGCGCTGCGGTGGCCGCGCCGGCGGTGGCGACTCGATGGAAGCTGCGGCGGTCGAAGGTCTTCATCGTCTCTCCTGGTTGGTCATTTCCCGCGGCTGCCGCCGCCGGCTGCCGGGCGCAGCGCACCGGAGGCGGGCGGTGGACTCACTTCCAGACGGTGCGCGCCACTCGCATCATCACTTTGAGTTTGCGCCACTGCTCGTCCTCGCTCAGGAAGTTCCCTCCGATGCCCGATGCGAAGCCGCATTGCGGGCTGATCGCGAGCTGCTCGAGCGGCACGAAGCGCGCGGCGTCCTCGATACGTTCGATCAACTCGTCGTCGGTTTCCACGCGGCCCGTCTTGGTGGTGATGAGGCCGAGCACGACGATCGGTGCGCCGGGGCCGCGCGGCACGAAGCGCAGGGGCTCGAATCCGCCGGCCCGCTCGGTGTCGTATTCGAGCAGAAGGCGATCGAACTTCAGGCCAGTGAACAGCGCCTCGGCGATCGCGTCGTAGGGGCCTTCGCGGTGCCACATGCTGGCGCGATTGCCGCGGCAGACGTGGACCGCCGACACCGCGCGTCCGGCCAGCTCGCGGGCGACCGCGTTGTCGGCGGCGATTGCCCGCTCCAGATTGACCATCGGGTCGTCGCCGCGTGCACGAAGCCGGTCGAGCGTTGCAGCGTCCACGTATCCCGTGTAGCTGGGCTCGTCGAGCTGGACATAGGGGCAGCCGGCGTCGACCAGCTCGGCGACCATCCGCTTCTGGATGCGCACGACGTCGGCGAGGAACGCGTCGGAATCGGCATACACCGCGCTCGACGCATCGATGTCGCACATCTGCGCGACCCGGTCGGGCCCCATGATCGTCGCCTTGACCGGCGCTCGGGCCACCGAAGCGGCGAATCGGTACTCGCGCAGCGGGAAGTTCTGCACCAGTTCGAGTCTCGCGGTCGCGGGAGCGCGGAAGCTGACCACCGCGTCCTCGCCGCGCGAAAGCGGCGCTTCGCCTGGCATCAGCAGGTCCGGGCTCTTCAGGAACCCGCGCCACGAGCCGCTCCAGAGGTCCCAGCCGCTGATCTCGGAAAAGCTCACCTGCCAGTTCAGGCGTCGGAACTCGCCGTCGGAGACGATCGGCAACCCGGCCGACTCCTGGCGGGCAATGACGGCGCGCACCGCTTCGTCCTGCGCGGCCTCCAAGGCTTCGCGCGACGACTGGCCGGCGCCGAAGGCTCGGAAAGCCGCCTTGAGCGCCTCGGGACGTAGCAGGCTTCCGACGTGGTCGACACGCATCCGGGCCAGCTGCTGGCGATCGCTCTCGGTCATCGATGCCCCCATTCGCACGCCCTGCCTGGACCGTCCTGCTCAGCAGGATGCGTCGCAGTATGGTGGCGTCCCGGGCAGACCGCCAATACAATCTGGACGACGATTCAATGCCAAAACGGTATGCCCTGGTGGAGCTGCGTCGACTCAGATACTTCATTGCGATCGCCGAACATGGCGGCGTCGGAAGAGCCGCGGCGGTTCTTCACGTTGCGCAGCCGGCGCTGTCGCGCCAGCTGCGCCTGCTGGAAGCGGAGGTCGGAGCGACACTCGTCTTGCGTCACGCGGGCGGCGTCACGCCCACCGCGGCGGGTGAGCTGTTCCTAAAGGGCGCGCGCCAGATGCTCGACGACTCGGCGCGCCTTGTGTCGATGGCCCGCGCCGTGGCGACTGGCCGATCGGGCGAGCTGGCCGTAGGCGTGTCGGACGTGTATTGCTGGCACCCGATCGTGGTATCGGTCGTTCGCGCCTTTCGCGAGCGCTACCCGCACATCGAGCTGAGGCTGATGCCGCTGCTGTCGGGCGACATCACCGCGCGCGTACTTTCGGGGCGCCTGGATGCCGGGCTGGTCTTTTCGAGCGAGCCAGTGGGCCCGCAGTTGCTGCGCACGCCCTTGCTGCGCGACCACCTTGCGCTTGCCGTGCACGCCAGCCGTTCGCTTCCCGCCAGGCCGGCGCTTCGGCAGTTCGCCGACACGGATTTCATCGTTCCCTCTCGCGAACTTTCCCCCAAGCTTTACGATCTGGTGATCAGGGAGCTGAACGTGGCGGGCCTGGTGCCTTCGCGCCTGCACCAGGCGAACAGCCACACGGCCGCCCTGGGCCTGGTGGCTGCGGGAATCGGATGCGCGGTGGTGCCCGAGTGCGCGCATTTGCGCGTGCCCGACAGCGTCGTGGTGCGCAGGGTGTCAGGGCTGCGCGTGCCGATTCCGATCGAACTGATTCGCTTGCCGGGAAACGAATCACCGGCGCTCGCGAGGTTCGCGGAAGTGGCGAGCAGCGTGACGGGACGCGGCGGCCCGCGTCAGCGCATGACCGGCGCGAGCGCCTGATGTCGTTGGCCGCCGTGGCGTTCGAATTTGTCAAGGAGTCGACCATGTATGACCGCATCCTCGTCCCGATCGACGGCAGCCCGACGTCGGAACGCGCGCTGGCCGAGGCAGCGGGGCTCGCCCGTCTGTGCTCGGCGACGCTGCGGCTGATCCACGTCATGGATCCGCTGACCCACATCACCGGCTACGAGCGTCCGGACGTCTACGTGCGCGAGATCGAGCCGGCGATCCGCAAGGCCGCACTGGCACTGCTCGCGAAGGCGCGCGACAGCGTCGCCGACGATCGCGTGCGCGTCGAGACTGCGCTGATCGACAGCCAGGGCGAGCGCGTGTCGGACCTGATCCTCGACCAGGCGAAGGCCTGGCCGGCCGACCTCGTCGTCATCGGCACCCACGGTCGCCGCGGCGTCGACCGCGTGCTGATGGGCAGCGACGCCGAGCAGGTTGCGCGCCGGTCGCCGGTGCCGGTGTTGCTGGTGCGGCTGCGCTGACGAGGAGGCGGCGTCACGGCCTTGACGCCAAAATCAGACTGGTCCAGACTGGTCTGCATGAAACCCACGCTGGTCGCCGCCGAACCTGTCAGCGCCTACGACGCAAAGACCCACCTGCCGAAGCTGCTCGAGCGCGCCGCACAGGGCGAACGCTTCGTGATCACGCGCCACGGCAAGCCGGTGGCACAGCTGATTCCGTTCGAGCAAGGCGACGAGGCCGCGATCCGGCATGCGATCGACAAGGTCGAGGCGATCCGCGCGCGGCTGGCCCGCCAGGGCGTGACGCTCGCGAGCGTACTCGCGCCGGGTGAGTCGGCGCGCCAACTCGCGCATGCGGGGCACCGCTACTGAGCGGCCCGCGCTGCGGCGATGGCTTTCGTGCTCGACGCTTCGGTGGTGCTCGCGTGGCTCTTGCCCGACGAGCGCAGCGAGTTTGCACAACAACTGGTGGCGCGCGCCGTGCACGAACGACCGCGGGCGCCGTCGCTGCTGATGTTCGAGGTCGGCAACGCGCTGCTGCAGGCAGAGCGGCGCACTCGCCTTCGCCGGCGCACCCGCCTCGAACTGCTGGACGCGTTCACAGCCCTGCCGATCACCCTCGAACCGGTCGCCGCCGAAACCGTCTCGCGGGCTTCCGAGTTGGCCGCCAGACATTCGCTCACCCTGTACGACGCCAGCTACCTGGAACTGGCGATCTCGCGCGGTTGTGCGCTGGCCAGTTTCGACGACGCGTTGTGCAAGGCCGCGCGCGCCGAGGCGGTGATCGTGTTGGGCGACCGTCCGGCGTGATCCGCCGGACGCCTTTCGGGATCGGTCAGCCGTTGCCGCCCGTGATGTAGTGCTGCAACTGCTCGATCACGAACTGCTGCTCGGAGATGATGTCGCGAACCAGGTCGCGCATCGACAGCACGCCGACCAGTCTTCCGTCGTCGAGCACCGGCAGGTGGCGCAAGCGGTGCTCGGTCATCAGCGCCATGCAGTTCTCGTTCGATTCCTGCGGGCTCACGTACATGACCGGCGAGGTCATCAGTTCGCGAACCGGCGTCTCGCGGGAATCCCGGCCCATCAGCGCGCCCTTGCGCGCGTAGTCGCGCTCGGTGACGATGCCGACGATCTTCGCGTCGTCGACGACCACCAGTGCGCCGATGTCGTGATACGCCATCTTTTCGAGCGCTTCGCGCATCGTCGCCGACGGCTCGATGGTGTGGATGACCTGGTCGGGCTTCGAACGCAGGATGTTCGCTACGGGTTTCATGGGCTCCCTGCCGGTTTGGCGCCGTCGATGATCCATTGCATCAGCTTCTCGGCCGTTTCGGGCGACAGCTGCTCGTGCGCGACGATGCGCCGGAACGGCTCGCCGCGGATCAGCTCCCTGGCCTCCCGGGCGGCCGCCCCGTCCTGTCCGCGGTGCTTCGCTGCGTGCTCGGCGAGTCGCGCCATCGTCGGTGCGTCGTGGCGCGGATGCTTGCCGTGGCAGTTGTAGCAGCCCATCTGCAGCGCCAGCGCACTGCCGGTCAGTGCTTCCTCGCCCAGCGCCATCGTGGGTTGACCGGCGGCCAGCAGCAGCAGCGCCGCCGCGAGCAGTCGCGCAGGTCGCGGTCCGGTCACCAGGAAGCCCGACATGGACGGGCGCGCTCGGCGGCGTTGCAGGTTCATGCGGAGAGTCTGACGCCGCGCAGGCCTTGCTGCAAGCCGGCCTCCCCGAGTCCCCGCGCCGCGCGCCGCAGCGAACTGGATGACGCGGAGGTTTCGCGTCATGATGCGCGCGCATGAACGGGATCTTCCTCGGCATCGTCCTCGTCGCCTTCGTTGCTGCCGCGTGGCGCCAGATCGGGTTCGTCGCGAGCGCAGGCGCGCCCTCGCCGATGGAGGCGTTGTCGGCCGGGATGATCGAGGCGGCGGGCGGCGCGGTCGAGCTGGCGATCGGGCTGGTCGGCGTGATGACGCTGTTCCTGGGGCTGATGAAGGTCGCCGAGGCCGGCGGCATGCTGACCCTGATCGCGCGGCTGATCCGGCCGCTGATGACGCGGCTGTTCCCCGAGGTGCCGCCCGAGCATCCGGCGATGGGCGCGATGATCCTGAACCTGTCGGCCAATGCGCTCGGCCTCGGCAACGCGGCCACGCCATTCGGCATCCGTGCGATGCAGGAGCTCGATCGGCTCAATCCGCGGCCGGGCACCGCGACCAATTCGATGGCGCTGTTCCTCGCGATCAACACGTCGAGCGTCACGCTGCTGCCGACCG
>DAORSF010000115.1:0-6466 GCA_035443405.1 Burkholderiaceae bacterium
GCCGCGCTGGAGCCCCGATCCGGCGAGGCGGGAGACGCCTTGCAGCAGCTGACCGGGCTCGATTCGGCCTTCCTGTACCTCGAGACGCCCGAGACGCCGATGCACGTCGCGTCGCTGCACCTGTACGACCTGCCCGACGGTTTCCGCGGCGATTTCGCGAAAGCAGTCCGGTCGCACCTTCGCAGCCGGCTCCACCTGCTGCCGGTGCTGCGCCGGCGCCTCGCGCCGCTGCCGCTGCAGGTCGCGAGCCCGGTGTGGGTCGAAGACCGGCGCGTCGACCTGGCGCGCCACGTCCGGCGCGCCACGCTGCCGGCGCCGGGCACGCTGGCGCAGCTGCACGAATGGGTCGCGCGCGCGCACGCCGAGACGCTGGACCGGACCCGGCCGCTCTGGGAGTTCTGGGCGATCGACGGGCTCGGATCGGGCCAGGTCGCGCTGTACTGCAAGGTGCACCACGCGACGCTGGACGGCGCCGCGGGCGTGGCGCTCGTCACCGAGATGCTCGACACGACGCCTCGGCCTCGACAGGCGGCCCGGCCGTCGAAGCGCGGCGCGACGGGACCCGCCGGGCAAGCCGGCACGCGCGCCGTGCTGGGCACCGCGTTCGAGCACACGGCTGCCCAGTTCGTGAAGCTGGTGCGCAGCTTGCCGGCCGTGCTGCCGCTGCTGGCCGGCATGGTCGCCGGCGTGCGGTCGAAGGCGGGTCGCTCGGGGCTCGCCCTGCTGGGCAGGAACTTCGCGTTCGGTCCGCGCACGCCATGGAGCGGTGCGATCGGCCGCGAGCGTTCGGTTGCGACCGTCTCGATGCCGCTCGACGAGGTCAAGGCGATCGCGCGCGCGCGCGACGCCACCGTCAACGACGTGGTGCTGGCGATCTGCAGCGGCGCGCTGCGCCGCTATCTCGCCGCGCACGGCGGCGTGCCGAAGAAGCCGCTGGTCGCCGCAGTGCCGGTGTCGCTGCGCGCGGCCGGCGACCTGGGCTACGACACGCAGGCGACGATGGTGCCGGCCAGCCTCGCGACGCACCTGGCCGATCCGGTGCGCCGACTGCGCGCCATCCGTGACGCCGCGGGCGCGTCGAAGTCGCTGACCTCGTCGGCCAGGAACGTACTGCCGACCGACTTCCCGACGCTCGGCCTGCCGTGGCTGCTTTCGGCGCTCGCGTCGCTGTACGGCCGCACCCGCCTGGCCAACGCGATTCCGCCGATCGCCAACCTCGTGATCTCGAACGTTCCCGGCCCGCAGGTGCCGCTGTACCTGGCCGGTGCGCGGATGCGCACGTACTGGCCGCTGTCGATCGTCGAGCACGGGCTGGGGCTGAACATCACGGTCGAGAGCTACAGTGGTTCGCTGGATTTCGGGCTGGTCGCGTGTCGCCGGTCGATTCCGGATCTCGAAGTGCTCGCGGCGGCGATGACCGACGCCTTCGGGGAGTTGCGCGCGACCGGCCGTCGGAAGCACGCGACGCCGACCGGGACGGCGCGCGGGGGCGCGCGCAAGATGACTGCGCCGGCGGCGACCCGCCAGGCGACGCAGCGACAGCCGGCGCGAAGCAGACCGGCGAAGCGCGAAGGAGACTGATCGATGCACAACGCCCATCACTGGTACGAGGTCGGACCGATGCGCGCGCCCGGCGTCGTGCGGCTGGCGCTGGAGTGGCGCGCGCCGTGGGAGATCGGCGCTGCACTGTGGTCGCAGCCCTGGCTGGCGCGCATGCCGCACGGCGACGGCCACCCGGTGATCGTCTACCCGGGGCTGCTGGCCGGCGACGGCAGCACGGCGTTGCTGAGACGTGTCCTCGGGCGGCTGGGCTACGCGGTCGTGCCGTCGGGCCTCAAGCGCAACCTCGGGCCGCGTGACGGCGTGCTCGAGGCGCTGCGCGATCGCCTGGCCCGGGTGCGCCGCGACCACGGTCGCAAGCCCAGCCTCGTCGGCTGGAGCCTGGGCGGCGTCTATGCGCGCGAGCTCGCCAAGGAGTTCCCCGACGACGTGCGGCTGGTGATCACGATGGGCACGCCGTTCACCGGCCACCCGAAGGCCACCAACGCTTGGCGGATCTACGAGTTCTTCACGGGCCACCGGATCGGCGCGCCCGAGTTGCACGAGCCGCTGCGCGCACCCCCGCCGGTACCGACCACGTCGATCTTCAGCCGCAGCGACGGCGTCGTGTCGTGGAAGTGCTGCGTCGAGAAGGAAGGGCCGGCCGCCGAGAACATCGAAGTCGAGGCGAGCCATCTCGGCATGGGCTTCAACCCGATGGTGCTGTACGCGGTGGCCGACCGGCTCGCGCAGCCGGAGGGGGCGTGGCAGCCGTTCGACCGTGCCGGGCTGCGCGCGCTCGTCTACCGCGATCCGCGCCGCAAGACCTGGTACTGAGAACGCGAACGTACCGAGCCTGGCGATGCCGACGGTCGACGCGAACGGCGTGCGCATCGACTACGAGTCGATGGGCGACGAGCGGGCGCCGGTCATCGTGCTGATCATGGGCCTCGGCATGCAGTCGATCGCGTGGCCCGATGCGTTCTGCGCCGGGCTGGTGCGCGAGGGCTTCCGGGTGGTTCGATTCGACAACCGCGACAGCGGCCTGTCGTCGCGGATGGCGGGTGGTGGCACCGCCAACCTGATGATGGCGCTGGCCGCGAAGTGGCTGCGCCTGCCGGTACCGGCGCCGTATTCGCTCGACGACATGGCCGCCGACACGGTCGGGCTGATGGACGCGCTGGGGATCGCGCGCGCGCACGTGGTCGGCGCGTCGATGGGCGGCATGATCGCGCAGCTGGTGGCGATCCGGCATCCGGCGCGCGTTGCAAGCCTGACCTCGATCATGTCGAGCACCGGCAACGCGAGCCTGTCGAAACCGACCGCCGCCGCGCGTCGGGCGCTGCTGCGCCCGGCGCCGGGCCCGGCCGACGTCGACGCGGTGGTCGAGCACCTGGTGTCGCTGTTCGGCGTGATCGGCAGCCCGGGTTATCCGGCCGATCACGAGGAACTGCGCGGCCGGATCGAGCGCGGCGTGCGGCGCGCCTACGATCCCGCGGGCACGATTCGCCAGCTGCTGGCGATCATCGCGGCGCCCGATCGCAGCCCGCAATTGAAGCGGATCGCCGCGCCGACGCTGGTGATCCACGGCGCCAACGACCCGCTGGTGCCGCCGGAAGCCGGGCGCGACACCGCGCGATCGATACCGGGCGCGCGGCTGATGCTGATCGAAGGGATGGGGCACGACCTGCCGCCGGCGCTGTGGCCGGTGCTGGTCGACGCGATCGCCGCGCACTGCCGCGCGGCGACCTAGGCGCGGCTACTTGTCGGGGCAGGCCGCGGTCTCGCTCGGCACCTTGCCGACGAGCAGCAGGAAGCTCGCAAACGGGCCCATGTTGCCCATCGCTTCGAGCTTCGGTCCCTCGAAGCCCAGCCGCGACGTGAACATCGCCTTCATCGGGCCGTAGTCGCCGCGGCCCATCTCGACCCAGCGCGCGGTCTCGGCCTTCATCACGTAGTCGACGCCGGAGTCGAGCTTGTCGGCCTGCGGCGGGCCGCCGTAGACGCAGATCGCCTTCTCGTCCTTCTTCGCGACGCGCAACTCGGCGGTCGGCGCAGCGCCGCAGTCGGTCCGGTAGACGCGCATGATCTTGTAGCCGCGGCCCCCGTCGTTGTCGACCCAGCCGGTGAACACCAGCTTCTCGGTCAGGACCGGGTCCTTGTTCCAGGCCTCGCAGGCGGCCTTCGCCCATTCGCCGGACATCATCGTGGGCGCCGCCGCAGCGGGCGCAGCGATGCCGATCGCGATCAGCGAGGCAGCCAGGGTAGTGCGAAACATCGATCGTCTCCTCCAGTGGTCAAAGTGTCTTTGCCGCGAACGTGTCGCACTGCGACGGGCGCCCGCTCTCGAGCCCGGCGCGGAACCAGCGCACGCGCTGGGCAGACGAGCCGTGCGTGAAGGCGTCGGGAACCACCACGCCCTGCGATTGCATCTGCATGCGGTCGTCGCCGACCGCCGAAGCGGCGGCCATGCCTTCCTCGAGGTCGCCGTGCTCGAGCCAGTTGCGCGCCTGCTGCGAGTGGTTGGCCCACACGCCGGCGTAGCAGTCGGCCTGCAGCTCGAGGCGCACCGACAGCGCGTTGTACTGCTGCTCCGACACGCGCTGGCGCAGGCTCTGCATCTTCTCCATCGTGCCGAGCAGGTTCTGCACGTGGTGGCCCACCTCGTGAGCGATCACGTAGGCCTGCGCGAAGTCGCCGGGCGCGCCGAGCCGCCGGCTCATGAGCTGGAAAAACTCCAGGTCGATGTAGACGGCCTCGTCGCCGGGGCAGTAGAAGGGTCCCGACGCCGCCGCGCCGAGGCCGCAGGCGGTGCCGACGCGTCCCCGGTACAGCACCAGCTTCGGGGGCCGATAGGCCTGGCCGGCCTGCGCGAAGACCTGCTGCCAGCTCTCCTCGGTGCTGGCCAGCACCACCGACACGAAGCGGCCGGCCTCGTCGGTCGGCGCCGGCGCCGGGCCCTGCTGCCCGGTCGACGTCCCGGTCATCGTGTCGACGCCTTCGAGCACGCCGAGGATCATCCTCGGATCGACGCCGAACAGCCAGGCCGCGACGACCGCGACGGCGATCGTGCCGATCCCCATGCCGGCCCGGCGCCCCCCCAGGCCGCCGGCGCGGCGGTCCTCGACGTTCGAGCTTTCCTTGTGTCCCTGCCAGCGCATGTCGGCCTCCGTTCGAGATTCGGAAGCTCATCTTAGCCGCACGGCGCGCGCCGCCGGGTCGCCGGTCGCGGCCAGCAACCGGCGCAGCGACGCCAGCGACACCGGGCCGTGCGCCGACGGCACGGCGTCCGAGCGCAGCGGCGCAGTCGAGGCCAGGTCGTCGCAGACCGCGAGCGCGCCGTCGAACGCGCAGTGCTGGAAATAGGCGCTGCGGGTGACGACGGTGGCGATGCCGGCCGCGAGCGCCGCGGCCAGGCCGTTCGGCGAATCCTCGAGCGCGATCGCCTCGCCGGCTTCGCAGCGGAGCTGCCGCAGGGCAGCGAGGTAGGCTTGCGGGTCGGGCTTCTTGCGCGGCGCGTCCTCGGCGCACACGACAGCCTGGAAACGCCACCCCCAGTGCTCGCCGAGGTTCGCGCGCAGCAGTGCATTCACGTTGCCCCGGCCGGTGGTCGTCGCGATCGCGGCCCGCACACCCTGGCTCGCGCATTCGTCGAGCAGTTCGCGCACGCCGGGCCGCAACCCGATGCCTGCGGCCGCAACGTGCGCTTCGTACAGCGCGTTCTTGCGCTGGTGCAGTTCGCGCGCCAGCGCCTCGCGCGTCCGCGGCGACGCGGGCGCTTCGGGCCGGCTCGCCATGTCGTGCAGGATCCGCTCGTAGCCGCCGGCGACCTGGAGCAGTCGCCCATAAGTGTCGGCGTCCCAGCGCCACGGCACGCCGCAAGCCTCGAAGGCGTCGTTGAACGCGACGCGGTGGCCATCGCGCTCGGTTTCGGCAAGCGTGCCGTCGACGTCCCAGATCAGCGCCCGCAACACGGGCGATCCGTTCAACGGTAGCGCTGGATCATCGCTTCCAGCGGCACCGGTCTGATCTTCGCGGCCTGGCCGGCGCAACCGAAGGACTCGAAGCGCGCCTTGACGATGTCGCGCGCGGCGTTCTTCGCCGCGGCGAGCGCCTTGCGCGGGTCGAACTCCGACGGCTGCTCGACGAAAACGCGGCGCATCGCGCCGGTCATCGCGAGCCGGATGTCGGTGTCGATGTTGACCTTGCGCACGCCGTTGTCGATGCCGCGGCGGATCTCCTCGACCGGCACGCCGTAGGTCTCGCGGATGTCGCCGCCGTACTTGCGGATGATCTCGAGCCACTCCTGCGGCACGCTCGAGCTGCCGTGCATCACCAGGTGCGTGCCCGGGACGGCGGCGTGGATCTTCGCAATGCGGTCGATCGCGAGGATGTCGCCGGTCGGCTTGCGCGTGAACTTGTAGGCGCCGTGGCTGGTGCCGATCGCGATCGCCAGCGCGTCGACGCCGGTGCGCGCGACGAAGTCGCGTGCCTGTTCGGGGTCGGTGAGCAGCATGTCGTGGCTCAGCTTGCCGGCTGCGCCGACGCCGTCCTCTTCGCCGGCCTCGCCGGTCTCGAGCGAGCCGAGGCAGCCGAGTTCGCCCTCGACCGACACGCCGACCGCGTGCGAAAACTCGCACACCTTGCGCGTCACGTCGACGTTGTAATCGTAGCTGGCCGGCGTCTTCGCGTCCTCGAGCAGCGAGCCGTCCATCATCACGCTGGTGAAGCCGGAACGGATCGCCTGCTGGCACACCGCCGGCGACGCGCCGTGGTACTGGTGCAGCACGACCGGGATGTCGGGATGCGCTTCGACCGCGGCCAGCACCATGTGGCGCAGGTAGGGCTCGCCGGCGTACTTGCGTGCGCCGGCCGAGGCCTGCAGGATCACCGGGCTCTGCGTCTGCTGCGCGCCCTCCATGATCGC
>DAORSF010000116.1:0-4346 GCA_035443405.1 Burkholderiaceae bacterium
GCGTGACCGAGCGTGTCGTTGATCAGCTTGTAGCGATCCAGGTCCACGTACAGCAGCGCAGCGCGCTCGTTCGACTGCAGGCGCGTTTCGAGTTGCTGGAGCAGGAACGCGCGGTTCGGAAGGCCGGTCAGCGCGTCGTGCAGAGACGCGTGAACCAGGCGGCGCTCGGCGGCCTTTCGCTGCAGGTACAGCGACAGGGTCCGCGACAGCGTTTCGGCCGCCTGCCCGAGGAACTGCTCGCCCTTGAAGGCGACCGGTCCGAGGAAAAGCAGCAGGCTCAGCGTGCGGCCCTGTTCGTCGCGGATCGGTGCGAGGAAGGCCGCCCTGGCGTCGAGCGCGCGCGTGCGATAGCGTTCGGTGAAGCCGGGGTAGGTCGCCAGCTCGGTGATCCATGCGTGCCGGCCCTCGCGCCAGCACAGCCCCTCGACGCCGTCTTCGTCGAGCGGGATCTCGGCCGGCAGGTCGGCGATCATCTTCGTGAACGACGGGTAGCCCCATCGCTCGCGCGCCGCCAGGCCACGGCCGGCGCGCACGAGGTGCGCACCGCCCAGCCACCCGAGCTTGCCGCACAGCGTGATGATGATCGCCGTGATGACACGGCCCGGCTCGGTCTGTTCGCGCATGATGCCGGCGACGTCGCCTTCGATCTCGAGCAGCATGCGCTGCTGCTTCTCGCGCGTGATGTCGCGGCCGGTGCCCCGGTAGCCGGCGAACTGACCGGCCTCGTCGAACACCGGGTGGCCGCTGAGCGACAGGTGGTAGACGTTGCCCTGCGGATCGATCTGGCCGAACTCGAAGTCCTCGAATGCCTTGTGCGCCTCGCAGATCGCGCGGTGGCTGTCCCAGTCGGGCCGCAGGAAGTCGGCCTCGGCGACCTCCCAGCGCCGCCGGCCGATCAGCGCGCGCCGCCAGGGGCCGAGCACGGCGTCGATCGAGTCGGACAGGAACGACACGCGGTGCTGCGCGTCGGTCTCCCAGACCCAGTCGGAGCTCAGGTGGGTGAGGTCGCGGAACTTCGCCTCGCTGGCGGCCAGCTGCTGCTGCATCGCGCGCATGCCGGTGATGTCCTGCACGATGCCCGCCATCCGCACGACCTGGCCGCGAGCGTCGCGTTCCGGACGCGCGACGCTGCGCACCCAGACCACGTCGCGGTTCGCACGCATCCAGCGGAATTCGACGCGCGCTTCGCGGCCGCTGCGCAACGCGTGGCGGTGCGCCTCGCGCCAGCGTTCCTGGTCGTTCGGGTGGATGTGGGACAGGAACTCGGGCGGAGGCGGCACGCCGGCCGACGGCTCGATGCCGAACAGGCGGAACGCGCCCTCGCTCCAGTGCAGCGTATTGCGGCGCAGGTCGTGGACCCACGAACCGAGCGCCGCCAGCTGTTCGGCCGCACCCTGGCGATCGCGCAGGTCGCGAAGCAACGCGGCGGAGCGCTCGCCGGCGATCAGCTCACGGCGCACGACGAAGCACGTCCAGCCGAGCCCGGCGATCGCCAGCAGCGCCGACAGCCCGAGGGCGGTGTGCCCGTCGAGCAGCGCCGGGGCGAGATGCGCCACGAGCGGCAGCAGCACGGCCGCGGTGAGCGCGGCGCCGCACAGGGCGAGGTCGCGAGGCGCCAGGCGCGAGCGCAGCAAGGCGGCAGCGGTTTCGATCGTCGCTCTCCCGATGGGATCCATAATGTAGCGGATCGATCGAATGGAACCGAGGAATATGTCCACCTTGCCCGCGAAGACGCATGCCGCGGAGACCCTGCCGCCGTCGCCCTGGGTGCGGCGCTGGCTCGGCGTGCTGCCGGCCGGGGCCACGGTGCTCGACTTCGCGGCCGGCTCCGGGAGGCACGCGCGCGAGGCGCTGCGCCGCGGGCTGCGCGCGACGGCGATCGATCGCGACGCCGCGGCGCTGGCTTCGCTGGAGCAGGGTATCGCGACGCGGGTCGCCGACCTCGAGGCCGGCGAGTGGCCGTTCGACGACCAATGCTTCGACGCGGTGGTGGTCGCGAACTACCTGTTCCGGCCCCGCTTCGCGCTGCTCGCGGCGCTGGTGGCGCCAGGCGGCCTGCTCATCTACGAGACCTTCGCGCAGGGCAACGAACGCTACGGCAGGCCGTCGAATCCGGCCTTCCTGCTGGCGCCGGGCGAACTCTACGAGCGCAGCCGGCGCGCCGGGCTGCGGGTCCTCGGCTACGAGCACGGGCGTGTCGAGCAGCCGCGACCCGCGGTCGTGCAGCGCGTCTGCGCGGCGCGGGGTGCCGGCGGCGAGGCCCTGCGTGCGCTCGGATAGAATGCGTTCTTTTGCGATCGACGAGCCATGATCAAGGGCAGCATTGTCGCCATCGTCAGTCCGATGCACGAGGACGGCAGCCTCGATCTCGAGAGCTACCGTCGGCTGATCGACTGGCATATCGACGAGGGAACCGCGGCGATCGTCGCCGTCGGCACCACCGGCGAATCGCCGACCGTCGACGTCGAGGAACACACCACGCTGATCCGCGTCGCGGTCGAGCACGCCGCGGGACGCGTGCCGATCATCGCCGGCACCGGCGGCAATTCGACGCGCGAGGCGATCGAGCTGACCGAGTTCGCGCGCGAGGCGGGCGCACATTCGACGCTGCAGGTCGTTCCGTACTACAACAAGCCGACTCAGGAAGGGATGTACCGGCACTTCCGGGCGGTGGCCGAGACGGTCGACCTGCCGGTCGTGCTGTACAACGTCCCCGGACGCACGGTCGCCGATCTGTCGAATGCCACCGTGATGCGCCTTGCGCAGGTGCCCGGGATCGTCGGGCTGAAGGACGCCAGCGGCGACGTCGCGCGCGGTTCCGTGCTGTTGGCCCAGGCACCATCCGGCTTCGCGGTCTACAGCGGCAACGACGACTCGGCGCTGGCGCTGATGGCCATGGGCGCGCACGGCGTGATCTCGGTCACCGCCAACCTCGCGCCGGGGCCGATGGCGAAGATGTGCGAGCGCGCGCTGGCAGGCGACTGGCCGGCGGCGCTGGCGATCAACCGGCGGCTGCTGCCGCTGCACACCGACCTCTACGGCGAGGCCAATCCGATCCCGGTCAAATGGGCGCTCGCCGAATTGGGTCGGATTCGCCCCGGGATCCGGTTGCCGCTGACGCCGCTCTCGGCCGAACGCCACGACGTCGTGCGCGCGGCGCTCAAGCGCTCTGGAGTGATGAATTGACGAAGACATCCGGTTCGACGACCGCGGTGCGTCGGCTGCGGCCGTTCGCGATCGCGCTGCTCGCCGCGGCCCTGGGGGCCTGCGCGATCGGAGAACGCATCGACGAGGCGAGCAAGATCGACTACAAGTCGTCCACCAAGGGGCCGTCGCTCGACGTGCCGCCCGATCTCGCGGCACCGTCGGCCGACGGCCGTTACGTCGTTCCCGAGCGCGCGGCGCGCACCGCGTCCACCTACGAGAGCAGCCGTGCGGCCGAGCGCAGCGCTGCGGTGGCGCCGGCCGCTGTCCTTCCCAAGGTCGAGGGCGCCCGGATCGAGCGCGACGGCTCGCAGCGCTGGCTCGTCGTCGACCTGCCGCCCGACCGCGTGTGGCCGGTGGTGCGCGACTTCTGGCGCGAGTCCGGCCTCGGCGTGAAGACCGAGTCGCCCGAGACCGGGATCATCGAGACCGATTGGGCCGAGAACCGGGCGAAGCTGCCGCTGGACTTCATCCGGCGCACGATCGGACGCGCGCTGGACGACGTCTACTCCACCGGCGAACGCGACATGTTCCGCACCCGGCTCGAGAAGGCGGGCAACGCCACGGAGATCTTCATCAGCCATCGCGGCATGGTCGAGGTCTACACGTCTGCCGCGCAGGAGCGCACCGTGTGGCAGCCGCGGCCGGGCGATCCCGAGCTCGAGGCCGAGTTCCTGCAACGGCTGATGCTGAAGTTCGCTCCGGCGGGCGGGACGCAGGCGGCCGCCGCCGCGTCCGCCACGACCGAGCGCGCGCGGCTGGTCGACAGCGGAGCGACGCAGGCGCTGGACGTTCGCGAAGGCTTCGACCGCGCCTGGCGGCGGGTCGGGTTGGCGCTCGACCGCGGCGGATTCACGGTCGAGGATCGCGATCGCGCGCAGGGCCTGTACTACGTTCGATACATCGATCCCGAGGTCGAGGGCGGGCGCGTGGCGGCGAAACCCGGCTTCCTCGGGCGCCTGTTCGGAACCGCGAAGACCCGCAGCGACGCCAGCCAGCAGTTCCGCATCAAGGTGGAAGGCAGCGGCGAGCAGAGCCAGGTCACGGTACAGGCCCCCGACGGCAAGCCGGTCGGCGACGTCGATCGCCGCACCGCCGGGCGCATCCTCGCGCTGCTGTACGAGCAGCTCAAGTGACCGCGC
>DAORSF010000116.1:4446-6446 GCA_035443405.1 Burkholderiaceae bacterium
CACCTGACGCACGGCACGCTGCGCGCCGCCGCGGCGATGCTGGCGACGGTCGCCGACCTCGAGCCGCTGTTGCGGGTGTTCGACTCGCACGCGAACTTCGAATGCGCGAGCCTGAGGATCGAACCGGTGCCGGTGCCTCACGACGCGCGCGAACCCGTGCAGTACGTGGTCGACGACGGGCGACGCCGTCTCGGCGTGCTGACCGACCTGGGACAGGGCACGCCGCACGTCGTGCGCGCACTGTCGCGGCTCGACGCACTGGTGCTCGAGTGCAATCACGACGAGCGGATGCTGGCGGCCAACCCGCGTTACCCGGCGGCGCTCAAGCGGCGAATCGCAGGGGCCTGGGGGCACCTCGACAATCGCGAGGCAGCGCGCATCCTGTCGGCGATCGATCGGTCGCGGCTTCGGACCGTGGTCGCCGCACACCTGAGCCGGCACAACAACCGTCCCGATCTCGCGCGCGACGCGCTGGCCTCCGTGCTGCGGTCGGACGCCGATGACATGATCCGGATCGCCGACCAGGACACCGGCGTCGACTGGATCGCCGTCTGAAAAAAGAAACCGGCCGCGAGGGCCGGTCTCTCGTGGCCGGCGCGCGCCGGCCGTCCGCGCGCTGCGCGGATTACTTCTTCGCGGCTTCGGCAGCCTTGTCGGCCGCTTCCCTGGCCGCGACGGCGGCCTTGTCGGCCGCGTCCTTGGCGGCGTCGACTGCGGCGCCGGCCGCGTCCTTGGCGGCGCCAGCGGCGTCCTTGGTGGCGTCTACCGCGGCGGCAGCCGTGTCCCTGGCCGCTGCGGTGGCGGGCGCGGTGGCGTCCTTGGCAGCCTGCGCGGCGCTGCTGGCAGCGTCACCGGCCTTGCTGGCGGCTTCCTTGGCGGCGTCGACCGCGGCGCCCGCGGCATCCTTGGCGGCCTCGGCCGGCGCCGGTGCGGTGGTGGCTGGTGCCGGGGCAGGTGCGGGTGCCTCTTCCTTCTTGCCGCAGGCAGCCAGCGTGAGGGTGATCAGCGAGGCGATCAGGAGTGACTTCTTCATGATGACGTTTTGTCCTTGGAGGAGGGCATGGACGGGATGAAATGGATCGAATGAGCTTTGTCGGCCGGCGGTACGCGGCCTGTCCGTGATCAGACGATTAGGGGTAAACCCTAGATGCGAGCTGGACGAGGGGCCAATTCTAGCAAAATTGTGGCAATGACTCAGACCGCCCCCAGCCGTAGCCAGCCTGCGGCGTGCCATTCGAGCAACAGTGCACTGAACCCGGGATCCGCGATGGCCTGCGCGGCCGAGAACGCGTCGAGTCGGCGCTCGTCGGCCAGCCGCCGCAGCCAGCGCGCCGCCGCGGCGCCGGCGTCGTAGCGTTCGCCGTTCACGAACAGGCTGCGGCGCCGATAAGCCATCCGCGTCCGGCGGTCCAGCCGCAGTCCGGCCCGCGACGCGCGGGCCGCGAAGGCTTTCGGCGACAACGGGGCGGAGCGGTCGAACCAGACCTGCGGCTTGGGTTCCGTGAGGTAGCGGCCGATGAAATCGTCGAGCGCGGCGGGCGTCGGTCGCCAGTCGCGTGCCCACCGCGCGAGTTGCGCGTGCAGATCCTCCGGAAGCCGCGCCGGGCGAGCGGCCGCGGCTCGCCCGGCGTCGCCGAAGCGGGGATCGGCGCCGCCCGGTGCTTCGGCAGCATCGGCGAGGAACGCCGACAGGAACTCGTGCCGCGAAGGTGCGCGAAACCCGATCGAACACGTCATGCACGGGCCTTCGGCGATGCCGTCGTGGGCCCAACCCGGAGGCAGGTACAGCATGTCGCCGGGCTCGAGCACGAAATCGTGCTGCGGCTCGAAGCGCGCGAGGATCTTCAGCGGCAGCGCAGGCACGAGTTCGCGCGAGCGCGGCCAGCCGATCCGCCAGCGGCGCCGCCCTGAGGCCTGCAGCAGGAACACGTCGTACGAGTCGACATGGGGGCCGACGCCGCCGCCGTCGGAGGCGAGGCTGATCATCAGGTCGTCGAGGC
>DAORSF010000117.1:0-6444 GCA_035443405.1 Burkholderiaceae bacterium
CCGTCGTCGACCCATGTGCGGACGCTACGTGCTCTACGGCCCCGGCGAGGCGCTGATCGAGGGATTCAGCCTCGTCGATCTGCCGCCGTTCTCGCCGCGCTACAACATCGCGCCGTCGAGCACGATCCTGGTCGTGCGCGAGGAGCCGGGCCGGGGACGCGTCGCGGAGCCGATGCGCTGGGGACTGGTTCCTCACTGGGCGCGCGATCCGTCGATCGGCGCGCGCCTGAACAACGCGCGCAGCGAGACGGTGGCCGAGAAGCCCGCGTTCAGGCAGGCGCTGCGACGCAGCCGCTGCCTGATCCCGGCCAACGGCTTCTACGAGTGGCAGGCGCCGGCGGGCGGCGCGCGCGGGCGCAAGCAGCCGTTCTACATCCACGCGCGCGACGGCGGGCTGATCGCGATGGCCGGCCTCTACGAGCGCTGGCAGGGGCCGGAAGGCACGATCGCCACGTGCTGCATCGTGACCACCGAGGCGAATGCGACGATGGCCGCGATCCACGACCGGATGCCGGTGCTGGTCGATCGGGCCGGGCAGGCGACATGGCTCGATCCCGCGCAACGCGACCCGCAGGCGGTGGCGCCGCTGATGCGGCCGTGCCCGGACGACTGGCTGGCGCTGCACGCGGTCGCGCCGGCGGTCGGCGATGCGCGGCGCGAGGGCGCAGCGCTGATCGAGCCGCTCCCCGGGCGCGACGCCGTGCCGGAGGACTGACCCATCCGGCGTCGCCGGTACGGTATTCGCTTCCAGGCGCCGGATGCCGCGTATGATCGCTGCAGGCAATGACACCATCGAAGTCCACGCTGGCGGCGGGCGCGCCGCGCTGCATCGGGCGAGTGCGAATCCAGGTCTGGCTGGTGCTGCTCGTCCTGGGCCTGGCGATGCTGCTTGTCGGGCGCGTCGCGGTCACGGCATCGCGCACCGCCATCGTTCTCGACATCGAGGGTGCGATCGGGCCGGCAGCGGCCGACTACGCGATTCGCGGCATCGGACATGCCCGCCAGCGCGACGCCGCTGTCGTCGTGTTGCGAATGGACACGCCGGGTGGCCTGGACACTTCGATGCGCGAGATCATCCGCGCGATCCTGTCGTCGTCGGTGCCGGTGCTGAGTTTCGTCGCCCCGAGTGGTGCACGGGCGGCCAGCGCCGGTACCTACATCGTGTACGCGAGCCACGTCGCGGCCATGGCGCCCGGCACCAACCTCGGCGCCGCCACGCCGGTGTCGATCGGAGGCGGCTTGCCGTCGCCGGGCGGCGGGAGCGGCCCGCCGCGCGACGGCGGATCCGGTGCCGATCCCGTCGAACGCAGTCCCCGGAGTAGCGCCGCGCAGGATGCACCGGCGGACGACGCTGCCGCCTCTGCGAGGGCAGGAAGGGAACGCGAGGGCAGGGAAGACGCGTCGGCTCGAACGCGCCGCCCGGCTTCGACGACGGAGACGAAGGCGGTCAACGACGCCGTGGCCTACATTCGCTCGCTGGCGCAGATGCGCGGGCGCAATGCCGATTGGGCGGAGGCCGCGGTGCGCGACGGGGCGAGCCTGTCGGCCGAGGAGGCCAGCGCGCGCAAGGTAATCGACCTGATCGCCACCAGCGTGACGAACCTGCTCGAAGCGGCGCACGGTCGCAACGTCGTCGTCGGGGAGGACGTGGTCGTGCTGGACACGCGCGGCCTGGAACAGGTGACGCTCGCCCCCGACTGGCGCACCCGGCTGCTCTCGGCCATCACCAATCCGAACGTCGCACTGATCTTCATGATGATCGGCTTCTACGGGCTGATCTTCGAGTTCATGAATCCGGGCGCGCTGTACCCGGGAACGATCGGTGCGATCTGCCTGCTGCTGGGCCTGTATGCCTTGTCGGCCCTGCCGGTGAACTACGCGGGGCTCGGCCTGATCGTGCTCGGCGTTGCGCTGATGATCGCCGAGGCATTCACGCCGTCGCTCGGCGTGCTCGGAATCGGCGGCGCGATCGCATTCATCCTCGGCGCGACGATCCTGGTCGACACCGACGTGCCGGGATTCGAGGTCTCGCTGCCGATCGTCGCCGGCATCGCGGCCACCGGCCTCGGTTTCTCGCTGCTGGTCGTCAGGCTCGCCTGGCGATCGCGCACACGGCCGCCGCTCGGCGGGCATGAAGGGATGATCGGCGAGCGGGGCACCGTCCTGGACTGGAGCGGGCGCAACGGCCGGGTGCTGGCGGCCGGCGAACGCTGGAAGGCCGAGTCCGAAACGTCGCTGGCCGCCGGCCAGCGCGTGCGCGTCACGGGCATCGACGGACTCGTCCTCAGGGTCGAAGCCGAGCCGGGCGCCCATTGCTGAAGGAGATCCGGAATGCTGTTCGACCTTGCCTTCTACGTGCCGATCGTCGTCATCGTCGCGGCCCTCGTGGCGACCGCGATCCGCATCCTGCGCGAGTACGAGCGCGGGGTGGTGTTCACCCTGGGGCGTTTCACCAGCGTCAAGGGTCCCGGCCTGATCCTTCTGATCCCGTATGTCCAGCAGATGGTGCGCGTCGACCAGCGCACGATGGTGCTCGACGTGCCGACGCAGGACGTGATCTCGCGGGACAACGTGTCGGTCAAGGTCAACGCGGTGATCTATTTCCGCGTCGTCGAACCCCAGAAGGCGGTCATCCAGGTCGAGAACTACCGGCAAGCGACCAGCGAGCTCGCGCAGACGACGCTGCGCTCGGTGCTGGGCAAGCACGATCTCGACGAGATGCTGTCCGAACGCGACAAGCTGAACAACGACATCCAGGACATCCTCGACGCGCAGACCGATGCCTGGGGCATCAAGGTGGCCAACGTCGAGATCAAGCACATCGATCTCGACGAGAGCATGGTGCGCGTGATCGCGCGCCAGGCCGAGGCCGAGCGCGACCGGCGCGCAAAGGTGATCAGCGCCGAAGGCGAGGAGCAGGCCGCGCGCAAGCTGCTGGAGGCTGCCGAGATCCTGTCCGGGCGCCCGGAGGCGATGCAGCTGCGCTACCTGAACACGCTGAGCACCATCGGTGCGCAGAACAACTCGACGATCGTGTTTCCGTTCCCGGTCGAACTCGGCGAGGCGCTGTTCAGCTTCGCCGCCACGCGCGCTGGTCGTCCGGCGAAAGGCGCCGCGGAGTGACTCAGCCTGGCCCGAGGATCGCCGACGGCACCTCGTCGCGGTGACCGAATCCGACCGAGTTGTCGACGAGGAACAGTCGATTCGGGGTCAACCGGTACCAACGCACCTTCGCGAGCGCGTTCGCGATGGCAGCGGGGGCCTGTCGTGCCGCACCCACGACGGGATACTTCTGGCCGTACAGGCTGCGCACGCGTGGGATCTCGTCGTCGGCCACCTGGCGGGCGATACCCTCGAGCTGCACGCCGCGGATCTGCGGCCAGTCGGAGTAGTCCTGCTGGATCGTCGCGGCCACGCGCGGGTTCGCGGCCAGGTCGCCGCAGTGGCGCGCCGTCGGCGCCGACAGGAAGTACAGCGTGAAGCCGTCATTGACGTAGAAGACCGCCGCGGCCCACGGGCCGTCGCGGCCCTGCGTCGCGAGCGTCATCACGTGGTGCTCGCGCAGGTAGGCGAGGACCTTCCGTTGCAGGTCGTCGGTCATCGATCGGCCAGCGTCGGCCGATCGGCGCGGGCGGACGCCGCCGCTGCCGCCACGGACGCGGTAGACATCGAAGACGCCTGAGACGTCGCAGGCTCCGAAGATGCCGCCGGTGCCGACCCGAGCGGGGCGGCGTCGGCGCGCGCGTCGTCGCCCTCGTGCAGGCGCTTGAGCCGATAGGCGAGCTGGGGACGAGTGAGTCCGAGCATGCGCGCCGCCGACGACAGGTTGCCTCGCGCCTTGTCGACGGCCGTCTCGAGCAGCATCGCTTCGACCTGGTCGAGCGTCATCACGCCGTTGAACACGGCTTCGCACAGCTCCCGGCCGGTCTCCGAGCGGTTGGCGCCCAGGTCGCCGCGGACGTCGAGGCCGAACTCGCGCGCGTGCGCTTCGGCGTACGACGGAAACAGGTGCCCGACCTCGACGCGCGTGCCGCTGGGCGCCAGGATCACGCCGCGCTCGACCATGTTCTGCAGTTCGCGGATGTTGCCCGGCCACGCGTAGCTCAGCAGCGCCCGCTTGGCCTTGTCGGTGAAGCCGCGCAGCTTCTTGCCATGGATCGCGCAATGCTTCTCGAGGAAGTGCTTGGCCAGCAGCCCGATGTCCTCCTTGCGCTCGCGCAGCGGCGGAATGTCGATCTGCCAGGCGTTGAGGCGGTAGTAGAGGTCCGAGCGGAACCGCCCTTCCTTGACGAGCCGCGGCAGGTCGCTGTTCGTGGCCGCGACCAGTCGCACGTTGATGCGTCGCGTCTTCTGGTCGCCGAGCCGCTCGAGTTCGCCCTCCTGCAGCACGCGCAGCAGCTTGCTCTGCGCCGGCATCGGCAGGTCGCCGATCTCGTCGAGAAACAGCGTGCCGCCGTCGGCGCGCTCGAATCGTCCGGGGCGCGACACCAGCGCGCCCGTGTACGCGCCTTTCTCGACGCCGAACAGCTCGGACTCGACCAGCTCGTGGGGGATCGCCGCGCAATTGACCGCGACGAAGGGCCGCGCCGCGCGCGGTCCCATTTCGTGCAGCGCGCGCGCGAACAGCTCCTTGCCGACGCCGGTTTCGCCGAGCAGCAGCACCGTGATCTTCGTGTTCGCCGCCTGGCGCAACAGCTCGTAGGCCGCGCGGAAGCCGGGCGAGTTGCCGGTCATGTCGGCGGGGAGCGTCTCCTTGTCGCCGATCGTCGAGCGCAGTTGCGTCACCTGGGTCTGCAGGTCGAACAGCTGCTCGGCGATCGACTCGCGGCTGAAGAAGTGCTTGTGTTCGTCGGCGTCCGGCCACTCCTCGATCGGCTTGCCGATGATCCGGCAGTTGTTGTTGCCCATCCCGACGCACTCGACCTCCTTGTAGAGGATCGGGCGTCCCATGAACGCCGACGTGTAGCCGCAGGCGTAGCCGATCTGCGTCCAGCATACCGGCTCCGAGTGGGTGCCGTAGAAGTGCCGGTGCCACTGGCCTTCCCACGAGTTCTCCCAGATGAACTCGCCGTAGAAGCGGCCCATGGCGCGATCGATCTCCAGCCGCACCGGCACGACGCGCACGATGCCCTCGAGCGTGTGCAGGCGCGGGCCGGTCATGAAGGCGTCGAGGTCGTCGCGATTCTCGGCGCGCGCCCGCGCCAGTTCGGCGTCGCGCACGCCCGACGCATAGCCCATGCGCGTCAACAGGCCCTGGGCCCGGTCCATGCCGAGCGTGTCGATCAGCTCCTTGCGCAGGCACGCCTGCGCCTCGGCGTGCACCAGCAGCATCCGGTGCTCGTGCAGCCAGATCTGGCCGGTTTCGGCGCAGAAGTGGACCTGCGCACGCAGATCCTCGTCATCGGCGTGGTCGTAGCTCTGGAGCCTGGTCATCGGATCGCCGCCTGCCCGCTGAGCGAAAGGATCACTTCTAGGCGCGGCATCCCGCCGGCGCCTTGATCGAGGTCAACGCGTCCGGTCCGGCGGGCAGGGCGCTCGGCGGCGCGGGCATCGCGGGGATTCACCAAATGATCAATCGGTTGCCGGCGGCGGCGCCGATTGTGACGAAAGGATCAACGGTCGTGCCGCGCAGGCGCTTGATACGGCGCCGTTCGCCGCGCCCCGGCCCACCGGGTCTGTGCACCTGCACCATTCGCGCGCGAGGCACGCCAGTGGCCGCGCGCGGGGCGGCTGCGGGGACCGCGCGCGGCCGGATTGCTGCCCTGCGGGAACGCGTGGTGGCACGGCGATTGCATTACGGGGATCACGAAGCCCGGGCGCGAAGTACGTCCGGTCGCCCGGGAGGGCCATCCACAATCCAGAGGAGCGGGAAAGCGATGAAATTTCCAGTGCCGCACGACGTCAAGGCGAAAGCGATTCCCGGAACCGAGGGCTGGGAGCGGATGTATCCGTACCAGTACCAGTTCGTGACCGACGATCCCGAGCGCAACCAGTACGAGAAGGAGACGTTCTGGTTCTACGACGGGCTGCACTACCCGGAGCCGCTCTATCCGTTCGACACGATCTGGGACGAGGCGTGGTTCCTCGCGCTGTCGCAGTTCAACAACCGCATCTTCATGGTGCCGCCGGTGCGCGGCGTCGACCACCGCATCATCAACGGCTACGTCTACATCTCGCCGGTGCCGGTGAAGGACCCGGAGGAGATCGGCAGGCGGGTGCCGAACTTCATGGAGCGCGCCGGCTTCTACTACAAGAACTGGGATGCGCTCGAGGCGAAGTGGAAAGTGAAGATGGAGGCGACGATCCGCGAGCTCGAGGCGCTGCAGATCCCGCGGCTGGCCGACATGGAGGACATGTCGGTGGTGACCGACGCGCTCGGCGAGTCGCACGGCTACCACCTGCTGAAGAACTACGACGACCTGATCAACCTCGGCATCAAGTGCT
>DAORSF010000118.1:0-6440 GCA_035443405.1 Burkholderiaceae bacterium
GGTTGACGTACTGGTCGAACTCGCGCCTGAACAGCAGCAGCGAGCCCCACAGCGACACGTGGTCGGGCACGGTCGCCGGCCAGCCGACCGCGCCGTAGTAGATCGCGTCATGCTCGCCGATGCGCACCTTCCAGTCGTCGGGCAGCATCGCGCCGTGCTTCGCGTAGTAGTCGCAGCTCGCGAAGTCGAAATGGTCGAACTGCAGCGCAATGCCGAAGCGGCGCGCCGCCGCCTGCAACGCGCGCACGCCTTCGGGCATGACTTCCTTACCGATCCCGTCGCCGGGAATCACCGCGATCCGGTGGGCGCTCATCGGGTTCTCCGAACGGATTGTTGGGGCAGGCCCTGCGCGCAGCGGGCGCGCTGCGGGCCGACATCATCGCACGGGTCGCTGCGCTCAACCGGCGGCGAACAGCGCGCGCAGCCCCTTCATGTCGCCCCGCGCCAGCGTGGCGAGAGCCGCCCGCACGAACGCCGCGGCGGCCGGCGCAAAGACGGCCAGCGCCGCGAGATAGAGCACCGCCCCGAATCCGATCGCGAGCGCCAGCGTGGCCGTGGCGGGAATCCGGTCGCCGATCCATTCGACGAAGCCGAAGGTGCACGCCGCCATGGTCAATGCCGCGAGCGACGGCCCGGCGGCCGCCGCCGCCTGTTGCGTCGCAGTCAGGCCGGTCAGGCGGCGGACGAACCACGCGTACGGCGCCCACAGCAGGAACGCCTTCACGACCACCGCGGCGGTGACCGCCAGCAGCCCGTGCTCGATGGCGATCGTCGTCAGCACAACGGTCAGTGCAAGTCCGAAGGCGGCGCCGGCGAGGTGCCAGTTCGGTCGGCCCATGCCGCGCACGACCGCGATCTGCACCGTCGACATCGACGCGCGCACGCCGAGCAGCATCAGCAGTTGCGCCACCGGAACCGCGCCCAGCCAGCGATCGCCGAACAGCAGCGGCACCAGCGGGCCTGCAATCGCCGCCAGTCCGAGGAACAACGGGGTGCCGACGACCGCAGCGGCGCGCAGGATCGCATCGGCGAGGCGTCCCGCCGCTTCGCGATCGGCCTGGAGCCGCGAGATGCCCGGCATCAGCACCTGGTAGGTCGGCGCCAGCATCAGCGCGCTCACCTGGTCGTAGACGCGATGCGCCATCGCGTAGAGCCCCAGCGCCTCGGTGCCCAGGCCGGTCGCGATCAGCACCCTCGGCAGTTGCGCATCGGCGTAGTTCAGCCCCCACGCAGCCCAGGTGCTGAGGTTGAAGCCGAGCAGATCGGTCGCATCGGCGCGATTCGAGCGCAGTCCAGGCCGCCACCGCGCGAACCGGAAGATCAGTACCGCCGAGACGAACTGCCGCACCAGTTCCATCGCGACCAGGCTCCAGATGCCTGCGCCTGCCAGCGCGGCTGCGATCCCGGTCAGGCTTGCCAGCACCCCCGCGGCGGCGCCGGCCGCGGCGATCGCCTTGAAGCGCTGCTCGCGCATCAGCAGCGCGGTCGGCACCGCGGCGGCCGCGTTCATCGGCAAGGTCGCGGCGCGCAGCGGGATGATCGCGGCCAGCGCCGCGCCGCCGCCCAGCCATCCGGCGATCGTGTCGGCCCCCGTCGCGATCAGCGCCCATGCGACCAGTGACAGCGCCATCGCGCCAACGAAGGTCGCGTTGCAGTGGCCCGCGCGCAGTACCTGCCGCTGCGCCAGGGTGTCGCTGGGGGCAGCCGACACCGCGATGTCGGCCAGCCCCACCACGACCCAGGACAACGCGAACACCCCGTACGCTTCCGGTCCGACCCAGCGCGCGACGAGCATCAGCGCCGCCAGGCCGACGATGAACTGGAAGGCCTTCCCTCCAGCGCTCCACGCGGCGCCGCCGGCGAGCCGCCCGGCCGTCACCATCGCATGAACCTCGTCCGCATCGTTCCTCCCCCGACTTCGCGCCGGATGCCGATCGCCTGTGCATTGTGACCCGCCACCGATCGGCGCGAGCGCACCGATTGCCAGCCGGCGGGAATTCGGTCACCGACGACCTTGCGACACTGGTGCGATGTTGCCGTTTGAACAACAAGCTTGCGAGGACCCCGAGGTGTCGACCATCGTCGAGCTCCTTAGAGCGCAGTCGTCCAGACGCCCCGACGCGCCTGCACTGCTCGCGCCGGACCGGCGAGCCGCGACCTGCGCCGATCTGTGGCGCCAGGTCGATCGCGTCGCCGCCACGATCCGGGAGGCCGGCCTCGACCATCGGGCACGGATCGCGGTCTGCGTGCCCAATGGCCCCGAAGCGGCAGCGGCCGCGTTGGCGGTGGCCGCGTCGGCGAGCTGCGCGCCGCTCAATCCCGCCTACCAGGCTGGCGAGTTCCGCTTCTACCTCGAGGATGCGCGCGCCGACGCGGTGATCGTGCCCGAGGCCGAGCGCGGGCCGATTCGCGACGTCGCCGCCGAACTCGGCCTCGCGGTGCTCGAGATGGTCGTCGATCCTGCCGCGCCGGCCGGCTGCTTCGAGCTGCGGCCGGCAGGCACGGCGATGCGCCTTGCCGGCAGCACCGCGCCGGCAGCGACCGGGGGCTGGCCGTCCCCCGACGACGTCGCGCTGATCCTGCACACCTCGGGCACGACCGCGCGCCCGAAGATCGTGCCGCTGTCGCAGGCCAACCTGGTCGCGTCGGCGCGAAGCATCGCCGCGCACCTGTCGCTGTCGCCCGACGATCGCTGCCTGAACGTGATGCCGCTGTTCCACATCCACGGGCTGGTCGGGGCACTGCTGGCGACGCTGGCCGGCGGCGGCAGCATCGTCTGCACGCCGGGCTTCGACGAGCACGCGTTCTTCGACTGGGTCGCCGAATTCGACCCCAGCTGGTACACGGCGGTGCCGACGATCCACCAGGCGATCGTCGCCAACGGTGCGGCCTACCGCAGCCGCGCGCCGAGCCACCGCTTCCGCTTCGCCCGCTCGTCGTCGGCCGCGCTGCCGCCGACCACGCTCGCGGCGCTGGAGTCGCTGCTCGAGGCGCCGGTCGTCGAGGCCTACGGGATGACCGAGGCGTCGCACCAGATGGCCACGAACCCGTTGCCGCCGCGCGCGCGCAAGCCGGGATCGGTCGGGCTGCCCGCCGGCGTCGAGATCGCGATCCTCGACGACGCGGGGCGCGAACTGGCGCAGGGCGAGACCGGCGAGATCGCGATCCGCGGCCCCGGCGTGACCGTGGGCTACGAGAACAACCCCGAGGCCAACGCGAAGGCCTTCACGCACGGATGGTTCCGCACCGGCGACCAGGGCAGGCTGGACGCCGACGGCTACCTGGTCATTGCGGGGCGGCTCAAGGAGATCGTCAACCGGGGCGGCGAGAAGGTGTCGCCGCGCGAAGTCGACGAGGCGCTGCTCGAGCACCCGGAGGTGGCGCAGGCGATCGCGTTCGCGGTGCCGCACGCGTCGCTGGGCGAGGACCTGGCGGCGGCGGTCGTACCGAAGCGCGGCTGCACGCCGGACGAGGCGCAGCTGCGCGGCTTCCTGCTGTCGCGGCTCGCCGGGTTCAAGGTGCCCAGCCGGATCGTGTTCGTCGACGCGATTCCGAAGGGGCCGACCGGCAAGGTCCAGCGCACCAGCCTGCACGAGAAGCTCGCGCCTGCGCTGGCCACGGCCTTCGTCGCCCCGCGCACCGAGGCCGAACGCACGATCGAGGCGATCTTCCGCGAGGTGCTCAAGTGCGGGCCCCTCGGTGCGCACGCCAACTTCTTCGCCGCTGGCGGCGATTCGCTGCGCGGATCGCAGGTCATCGGCCGCCTCAACGAGCGGCTGTCGCTCGAGCTGCCGGTCACGGCGATCTTCCGATATCCGACGATCGCCGAACTCGCGCAGGCAGTCGATGCGTCGATGCGCGCCGCCGCAGACCACGCGAGATTGCTGAAGTCGGAAATCGACGCGCTGTCGGACGAAGAGGTCGAGCGCCTCCTGGCGGAGCTCGAAGGCGCGCGTTCGCTCGGGGCCGATGCGAGGCAGCCGGGATGAGGCCCGACGAGGGCGAGACGGACGCCGCGGCCGAGCGCGCGCGCCAGCTGCTTCTCGAGAGACTGCAGCGCCGGGATCCCGTGGCCGGTCACGACGTCGTTGCGCGCAGCCTCGCGCTGCATGGGGTGACACACGTCTACGGTGTTCCCGGCCGTCCGATCGACGCGACGCTTGCCGCATGCCTGCGCGAAGGCATCCGCGTGATCGGCGCCCGTCACCAGCAGGGCGCGACGCTGATGTCGGTCGCGCACAACTACGTGGCCGGCGGCCTCCGTTCGGCGGTCATCGTCTCTGCCGGCCCTGCCGTCACCAACGCCGCCACCGGAGTCCTCGTGGCACACGACAATCGCTGGCCGCTGCTGGTCATCGGCGGCCAGCGGGGAACCAGCACCGGCGGCGCGGGCCCCTTCCAGGGCTTCGACGGCTGCAGCTTCTTCGCACCAGTCACGAAACACGCTGCCCGGGCGTCCACGACAGGAGAGCTGGCAGGCTGCCTCGCCGAGGCCTGCCACGCCGCGATGCTTGGCGCGCCCGGCCCTGTCTACGTCGACGCGGCCGAGGAAGCCCTGTCCGGCCGAACCCGATCGCCCGCGGCCCGAACGCAGGCCCACCGCGCATCGGTGCCGATCGCGCGGGATGGCGCCGCAGCCGCAGGCTTGCTGCGCGAGGCCGCGAGCGCACTGGCTGCCTGCCGCAAGCCCGTGCTGTTGATCGGCAAGGGCCTGCGCTGGTCCGGCGAGTGGACCTGGCTGCGGCAATTCGTCGACGGACTGTCGATTCCATTCGCCGCCTCCCCGATGGCGCGCGGCTTCCTGCCCGACGACCACCCGCTGTGCGTCAGCGACGTCCGAGGACAGGCGCTGGCCGACGCGGACCTGGTACTGATGGTCGGCGCCCGGTTCAACTGGACCTTCCACTACGGCATCGAGATCGCGCCCGGAGCCACGGTCATCCGGGTCGACGTCGATCCCGACGAGTCGAGCCCGATGCCGGGGCGCGGCATCGCGCTGCACGGTGACGCTGCCGCCACGATGCGGCAGCTGCTCGACTCGCTGTCTCCGGAGGTCGCGGCCGCCGGAACCGCACGCCGTGACACAGGCTGGATCGCGCGCCTGCAAGCGCTGCGCAGCGCGAGCGAAGACGCCGTTCGCGCGCAGGCCGCAACCGCACTCGATCCGATGTCGCCGTTCGCGTGGCTGCGGGAGGTACGCGAGGAGCTGCCCGCGTCGGCCATCACCGTTCTCGACGGCAACGTCGTGATGGCCGCTGCGCAACGCATGCTGCCTGTGCACGCGCCGCTCGGCCGGATCACCGCGGCCAGCAACGGCTGCATGGGGACCGGGATTCCGTTCGCGATCGGCGCAAAACTGGCCTGTCCCGAGCGCCCCGTCGTCGCGCTGTGCGGCGATTTCGGCTTCGGCCTGACCGGACTCGAACTCGAGACCGCAATACGACACAAGGTGCCGATCACGGCGATCGTCGCGAACAACGGTGGGCCCGGCGGCGCGACCCGCCAGCGGGAGTTCTTCGGGTCGCAATGCCGCGAACCGGTGGCGGCCTACACAGACGGAATCCGGCACGACCGGATCATGGAAGCGCTCGGCGGCCGGGGCATCCGCGTGCAACGCCCGGGACAGCTGCGCACCGCTCTGCGCGCTGCGCTCGCCGCCGATTCACCGACCTGCATCGACGTCGAGACGAACGGAGACGTCCAGCTCTCGCCAGTGATATGACCATTACGAATCCGCACCAGTGGCCCGACGACGTCGACGAGCCGCACGACACCGCCCGCAAGGCCTCCCCGGGAGATGCACGCCGCCGGCTGCTCGAACTGCGGCTCGGGGGCGCCGCAGCGGCCGCGAACCACACGGGCGCCACCCGTCGTTCGGGACCGGACGCGACCGCCGCCGACGACGTCGCGCCGCTGTCGTGGGCGCAGCAGGCGCTGTGGTTCGTCGACCGCCTTGCAGGGCCCAGCGGCACCTACAACGTCGCAATGAGCGCCCGCCTTGCGGGCCCGCTGCGGATCGACGTGCTCGAACGCAGCCTGCAGGCCCTCGTCGAGCGGCACGATTCGCTGCGCACCGCGTTCGACGACGACAGCGGGCAACCCGTGCAGCGCGTGATCCGGGACGCGAGGCTCGCCCTGTCCGTCGAGCGACTCGACCCCCTGCCCGCCGGGCAACGCGAGGGGGCGCTGCGGCAGCGCCTGCTGCAGCAGGCATCCGTCCCGTTCGACCTCGCCCGAGCGCCGCTGGCCCGTGCGCGCCTGTATTGCCTGGGACCGGACGAGCACGTGCTGCTGCTGGTCGTTCATCACATCGTCGCCGACGGCTGGTCGCGCGCGGTGATCGCGCGCGATCTCGGGGCGCTGTACTCGGCGCAGCTGAACGGCACCGACCCGGCGTTGCCGGCGTTGCCGTGCCAGTTCCCCGACGTCGCGCGTCGCCA
>DAORSF010000119.1:0-2599 GCA_035443405.1 Burkholderiaceae bacterium
GGCGTCGACCAGCCCGGGTTCAACCTGTTCGTGCTCGGCGCGCCGGAAACCGGCCGCTTCGAGGCCACGCGGCGCCGCATCTCCGAGCTCGCCGCCGCGCTCGCGCCGCCCGATCGCTGGTGCTACGTCAACAATTTCCACGACCCGATCCGTCCGGCCGCGCTGCGGCTGCCCGGCGACGCGGGGGCACGCTTGCGCGACGACATGCACCAGCTGGTCGAGGAACTCCGCTCGGCGATTCCGGCGGTGCTCGAGAGCGACGAATTCCGTTCCCGTGTCGAGCAGATCGAGGCGCACTTCGCCTCGCTGCAGGAGCAGGCGTTCGGCGCGCTGGTCGAGGACGCGCAACAGCAGGGGATCGCGCTGCTGCGCACGCCGGCGGGATTCTCGTTCGCGCCGGCGCGCGAGGGCGAGGTGATGCCGCACGAGGAGTTCGAGAAGCTGCCGGCGGCCGAGAAGGAGCGCATCGCGCAGGCGATCCGCGGCCTGCAGGAGAAACTCGAGCGCATCCTTCGTCAGGCGGTCGGCTGGCGCCGCGAGCACCGCGACGAGATGAAGAAGCTCAACCGCGAGGTCACGACCTTCGCGGTCGGCAACCTGGTCGACGACCTGGTGCGCAAGTACGTCGCGCTGCCCGGCGTGGTCGCCTATCTCGAGGCCGTGACGAAGGACGTGATCGAGAACGCCGACATCTTCCGCGCGCCGCCCGACGCCGCGCCGGCGGCGTCGATGCAGTCCGACGAGTTGCCGCCGCTGCGCCGTTACCACGTCAACCTGCTGGTCGAGGACGGCGCGACCGGCGCGCCGGTGGTGAGCGAGGAGAATCCCACCTTCCAGAACCTGATCGGGCGCGTCGAGCACGTCGCCCGCTTCGGCGCGCTGATGACCGACTTCGGGCTGATCCGTCCCGGCGCGCTGCACCGCGCCAACGGCGGCTACCTGCTGCTCGATGCGCGCAAGCTGCTGATGCAGCCGCTGGCCTGGGAAGCGCTCAAGCGCACGTTGCTGACGCGCGAGATCCGCATCGAGTCGCCGGCGCAGCAGTACGGCCTGATCAGCACCGTCTCGCTCGAGCCGCAGCCGATCCCGCTCGACGTGAAGGTGGTGCTCTTCGGCGACCGGCTGCTGCACGCGCTGCTGCAGGCGTGGGACCCGGAGTTCGTCGAATTGTTCAAGGTCGAGGCCGACTTCGAGGACGACATCGAGATCGACGAGGCGTCGCTGCCGACGTATGCGCGGCTGGTCGCGACGCTCGCGCGCGAGGCCGGCCTGCCGGCGCTCGATGCGGACGCGGTGTCGCGGGTGATCGAGTACGCGGCCCGCGCCGCCGGCGATCGGGGCCGCGTGACGCTGCACCTTCACCGGCTGCGCGACCTGCTCGCCGAGGCGAGCTTCCAGGCGTCGCGGCGCAAGGCCGATCGCATCGGCCGCGGCGACGTGCAGGCCGCGCTCGACGCGCGTCGCGAGCGGACCGGCCGCGTCCGCCGCCGCTTGCAGGAGCAGATCCTCGAGGGCACGATCCTGATCGACACGGACGGCGCGCGGCCCGGACAGATCAACGGGCTGTCGGTGTACGTGCTGGGCGAGACCGCCTTTGCGCAGCCCACGCGGATCACCGCGACCACGCGCATCGGCGAAGGCAACCTGATCGACATCCAGCGCGAGGCCTCGCTGTCCGGGGCGATCCACTCGAAGGGCGTGATGATCCTGTCCGCCTTCCTCGCATCGCGCTATGCGGCGCGACAGGCATTCGCGCTGAACGCCAGCCTGGCCTTCGAGCAGACCTACGGCTCGGTCGACGGCGACAGCGCGTCGCTGGCCGAGCTGTGCGCGATCGTTTCGTCGCTGGCGGGTATTCCGATCCGGCAGGCGTACGCGGTCACCGGCTCGATCGACCAGTCCGGCAACGTCCAGGCGATCGGCGCGGTCAACGAGAAGATCGAAGGCTTCTTCGACATCTGCGCGGCGCGCGGCCTGGATGGCCGGCAGGGCGTGGTCATTCCGGCCACGAACGTCCGCCACCTGATGCTTCGCGACGATGTCGTCCAGGCGGTCGGGGACGGCAAGTTCTCGGTGCATGCGGTGTCGACGTTCGACGAGGCACTGAGACTGCTCACCGGGCGGGACGACGTCGACGCGCTGGTCCGGGCGCGCCTCGCCGAGTACGGAAAGCTGCGCCAGAAGCTGATCGCGCCGGCGCAGCGCAACCGCCAGCAACGCGGCTGAGTCCGCACGATCCCGGTGAACGCGAAGTCGCCCGCCCCGAAGATCTGGATCGCAGTCGACGCACTCGACCGCAGCGCCGACGCGCTCGGCGCCGTCACGCGCCTTGCAGCCGGGCGCATCGTCGAGCTGGCGGGCCTCTTCGTCGAGGACGCCGACCTGCTCACGCTGGCAGGCTGGCCCGCCGCGACCGAGACGCGGCTGTTCGGAGCGGCGTCGCAGCCGCTCGGCGGCAGCGCGCTGGAAGCCACGCTGCGCGCGCACGCGGCGGCGCTCGAGCGCCGGCTCGATGCGCTGGCGCGCGAGATCGGCGTGCCCTGGTCGTTCCGGACTGCGCGCGGCCGGGTCGAGCAGCAGGCGCTGAGCCTGGCGTCGA
>DAORSF010000119.1:2699-6439 GCA_035443405.1 Burkholderiaceae bacterium
AGGGCTCGCGCGGATGCTCAGGGCTCGCGCGGGCGCTGGTGCCCGACGCGGTCGCCGAGTTCGCCGACGGATGCGGAAAGCGAGTTGGCCTGCTGCTCGATCGAGACTTTCAGTCTCTGCTCGAGCGCGTCGAGCCTCGCCTGATGCGCCGCATCGCGCTCGGCCTGCCGGGTGGCCTGGCGCGCGAACTCGGCCTCGAGGAAGCTGCGCAGTTCGGTGAAGCGCGAGGCTTCGGCCTGGTCGGCGAGCAGGCGCTGCGACTGAATCTCCTTGCCGTGGCGCCGGGTCTCGAGCAGCCCCGACATCTGCAGGTAGACGATGTAGGCGAGGAACAGCACCGTGACGATCACGATGAAGCCGAGCATGACGACGCCCAGTGGCGCCTGCACCTCGGCGAAGGCCAGCGACAGCGTGGTGGGGTCGTTCAGGACGGGCCAGTTCACCAGCACGAACGCGGCGAGCGCGCCGAACACGAGCAGGAACAGCAACGAGCGCAGGGTCATGGGAGAGCTCCGGGCCGGGTACGACCCCGATTCAACGCGATGACGCCGCCGCTGTCAAAGCGTCAGTACTCCAGCGTGCGCGGCAGCCACAGCGCGAGTTCGGGCACGGCGATGAGCGCCGCGAGCACCAGCAGCATCGCGAACACGAACCAGACGACCCAGGGCACGGTCTGCTCCATCCGGACGCCGGCCAGGCGCGCCGAGACCATCAGGTTGACCGCGAGCGGCGGCGTGAACTGGCCGATCGCGACCATGTAGGTCAGCAGCACGCCGAACCAGACCGGATCCCAGCCGAAACCCTTCATCAGCGGCGTCAGCAGCGGCACGAAGATCAGGAAGATCGAGATGCCGTCGAGCACCATGCCTACGCCGAGCAGCACGACGACGATCGCCGCAAGCGCCCACCAGGCGCCCATACCGCTGTCGAGGATCGCGCGCGCCAGCGGGTCGACGATGCCCAGCGTGCTGACTGCGTACGCGAAGATGCTGGCCAGCGCGATCACGATCATGATGATCCCCGAGACCTCGGCGGCCTCGACGAAGATGTCGGCGAGGTCGCGGGCGCCGATGGTCCGGTAGACCAGCATGCCGACGAACAGCCCGTAGGCCACCGCGACCACCGCCGCCTCGGTGGGCGTGAACCAGCCGGCCCGCATGCCGCCGAGGATCAGCACCGGGGCGAACAGCCCCCAGCTCGCCTCGCGCAGCGCGCGCAGCAGCGGCGGACGCGGCTGCGCCCGCTCGCCGGCTCCGAAGCCGTGCCTGCGCGCGAGCCACACCGCGGGCACGATCAGTGCGAGCCCGGCCAGCACACCCGGCACCATGCCGGCGGCAAACAGCGCGGGCACCGACGCGCCGGGCACCATCACCGAGTAGACGATGAACGCGATCGACGGCGGAATCAGGATGTCGGTCGCCGCGGCCGCGCCGATCACGGTCGCGGAGTAGGCCGGCGGATAGCCGGCCCGCGCCATCGCGACGAGCATCACGCCGCCCACCGCGGCCGCATTGGCCGGTCCCGAGCCCGATATGCCGCCGAGGAACATCGCCACCGCGATCGCGACCATCGGCAGCATGCCGGGTCCGCGGCCGACGATCGCGAGCGCGAAGTTCACGAGGCGCTGCGCGACGCCGGAGCGGTCGAAGATCGAGCCGACCAGCACGAACATCGGCAGCGCGAGCAGCGGGTACTTGGCGATCCCGGCGTAGAAGTTGTTCGGGATCGACAGCCAGCCGAGATCGGCCAGTCCGATGCCGACCGATCCGGCCAGCATCAGCGCCACGCCGATCGGCACGCCGGCCAGCATCAGCACGACGAAGACGGCGAAGATCGCGATGCCGACCATGTCAGCGGGCGCCCAGGTGGCGCACCAGCTGCTGCACGCTGCGCGCCGCGATCAGCAGCGCCAGCAGCGGCAGCCAGATCGTGTACCACCATTGCGGCACGCCGATCCCGGGCGACGTGACCTCGTAGCGGTAGTCGTCCCAGAACAGGCGCACCCCGAGGCCGAAGACGATGACGAACGCGAGGGCGGTCGCCAGCGCCGAGACGATCGCGAGCCGCCGCTGCCGGCGCGGCGATCCGGCAGAGAAGAAAGCCTCGATGCGGATGTGGCGATCGCGCGTGACCGCGGCCGATGCCGCGATCATCGTCAGGACCACCATCAGCGAGACCGACAGTTCCTCGGTCCACGCGAACGACTCGTTGGTGAAATAGCGCGCAACGACGTTGGCGAAAGTGATCGACGCCAGCACGGCCATCGACACCGCGCCGATCCAGTCCTCGGGCACGCGCCCCGCCGCAACGCGCGCGGGGAGGGCGGCGTCGTGTTCCGTTGCGGGGGGCGACGGCGTTCGGGCAGCGGCGGACGGGTCCGGATCCTGGGCGGTCATGGTCGTGGCCGGGAGCGCGAAAGAAAAGGCCGGGCGAACCCGGCCTGCGTGTGCGGTCGTGCCTGCCGAAGGCGCGGTTCGATCAGGCCTTTGGGCGTGCCGCGACCGCCGCCTCGGCGCGCTTGACCAGGTCCATGCCGATCTGTTTCGCCCACTTGTCGTAGACCGGCCTGACCGCCTTCTCGAACGCCTGCTTCTCGGCGTCGGTGAGCTGCGTGACCTTCACGCCGAGCGCCTCGACGTCCTTCACCATCGACATGTCGCCGCGCGTCAGCCCCTTGCGCGCGATGGCGATCTCCTGCTTGCCGGCCTCGACGGCGGCCGCTCGCACGATCTCTCGGTCGGCCGGCGTGAACGTGTTCCAGACGTCGCGATTGACGACGAAGATCAGCGGATCGGCCACGTAGTCCCACATCGTCACGAACTTCTGCCCCAGCGTGTGCAGCTTCGCCGCGGTGAAGATGTGCATCGGGTTCTCCTGTCCTTCGACGGCACCCGAAGCCAGTGCCGGTTGGGCGTCGGCCCAGGTCATCTGCGTCGGGTTGGCACCCAGCGCGGTGAAGGTCTCGTTGAAGATCGGCGAACCGACGATGCGGAACTTCAGGCCCTTCATGTCGGCCGGGCTGCGGATCTCGCGCTTGGAGTTCGTCAGTTCGCGGAAACCGTTCTCGCCCCAGCCCAGCGGCACGACGCCGGCTTTCTCGACGATCTGCAGGATCCGCCTGCCGACTTCGCCCTGCGTCAGCGCATCGAGCCCGGCGTGATCGCGCGACAGGAACGGCAGCGAGAACAGGTTCAGTTCCCTGACCTGCGGGGACCAGTTGATCGTCGAGCCGAGCGCCATGTCGATCACGCCCTGGCGGATGGCCGAGAACTCGCGCGTCTGGTCGCCGTTGATCAACGACACGCCCGGGTAGAGCTTCATGTTGATGCGGCCCTGGGTGCGCTCGCGCACCAGGTCGATCCAGATCTGCGCCCCCTTGCCCCACGGGAATGCGGTGGGAACCACCGTGGAGACGCGGTACTCGGCCCGGTAGCTCTGGGCGCGTGCGCTGCCGGTGACGACGAACGGCGCGGCCAGCGTGGCGGAACCGGCGGCGCCGGCTTTCAGCAGGGTACGGCGATCCATGGGGGTGGTCCTCCTGTCGGTGTCTGGTCCGGTGCCGGCATGGCCGCGCAGCGGGGTGCGGCAAGCCGCGATCGCGCCCATTGTAACGAAGCGGCCGGTGCGCCGGACGCGCTCAATCGCAGGCGGGCAGGTAGCGCACGCCGAGCACGCCGTCGATCGCCGAGATCGCGTCGATCGCCGCGGCGGGCACCGGGCTGTCGACGTCGACGATCGTG
>DAORSF010000120.1:0-2088 GCA_035443405.1 Burkholderiaceae bacterium
CCGAATTCATTAGCGTAGGAACGGCAACACGCTTGCACGATGTTCTTGCGCCGATGAATAGCCCGTACCGGAAGGTGCCCTCGGGCAGCCAGGCACGGGTTTCCATCATCGCAACATCCTGAGCAAAGGAGATCTCCATGGCAACCGCCAAGAAAGCTGCGAAGAAACCGGCAGCGAAGAAGCCCGCCGCGAAGAAGGCCGCCAAGAAGCCGGCCGCCAAGAAGGCCGTGAAGAAGGCGGCGAAGAAGGCCGTCAAGAAGGCCGCCGCCAAGAAGCCCGCCGCCAAGAAAGCGGTGAAGAAGGCTGCCAAGCGGCCCGCCGCGAAGAAGGCCGTCAAGAAAGCCGCCAAGAAGCCGGCCGCCAAGAAGGGCGCGAAGAAGGGCGCCAAGAAGGCCGTCAAGAAATCCGCCAGGAAGGCGGTGAAGAAGGCTGCCAAGAAGGGCGCGAAGAAGGCTGCCAAGAAGCCGGCCGCCAAGAAAGCGTCCAAGAAGAAGGCTGCGAAGAAACCGGCTGCTCCCAAGAAGGCCGCACCCGCGCCGGCTGCGAAGCCGCTGAACCCGGCTGCCGCCTGGCCGTTCCCGACCGGCAATCGCCCGTAAGCTTCCGCGCTTGCGACGAACGCGGCTCCTCGCGCAGGGGCCGCGGCCGATCCAGGGTCCCGCGTTCGCCGTACAGGCGCCGCGGGACTCTTTTCTTTGTGCGAGAATCCTTCGCGACTCCCGATCGGAAAGCATGTACCAAGCCCTCTGGCTCCTGCTCGAAACGCTCGGCAGCCTGCTCGCGACGGCGTGCGTGCTGCGCGCGTACCTGAACTGGCTCGGCCTCGGCGCGCGCAACCAGGTCGGGCAGTTCGTCATCGCGGTCACCGAGTGGATCGTTCGGCCGCTTCGCAGCGTGTTGCCGGCCGCGCGCAAGGGGCCGCGCAGCGTCGACTGGGCGAGTCTGGTTGCGGCGCTCGTGCTGGCGACCGTGCTGGCGATCGTCTACATCATGATCTTCGGGCGCGGCCGGACCCCCGCTTTCGGTGCGGTCGTGCTGCTCGCGGTTTTCTGGCTGCTCAAGTGGTCGCTGTGGCTGCTGACCGCGATGGTGCTGTTGCTGGCCGTGTTGTCGTGGGTCAATCCCCACGCGCCGATCGCGCCGACGATCGACGCGCTCACTCAGCCTTTCCTCGCCCCGATCCGGCGCATCGTTCCGTTGATCGGCGGTGTCGACTTGTCGCCGCTGGTGCTGATCCTGCTGCTGCAACTGGTCCTGACGCTGCTGCAGTCGGCGATGCCCTCGTTCATGGCGCTGGCTGCCTGATCGGCCGCGCCGGCCCCGCCGTTCCCCGTCGATGCATGCCGCCGCCTGCGTCCCGGCCGAGCCGCTGCCGACCTGGCTCGGCGGGAAGCGGGGCGCATGGCGGATCCGCGTCGTCGCGCAGCCGGGCGCGGCGCGCTCCGAGATCGTCGGCGAGCACGACGGCGGCCTGAAGCTCCGCGTGGCTGCGCCGCCGGTCGACGGTCGCGCCAACGAGGAGATCGCGCGCTTTCTCGCCGGGCGGCTCGGGCTGTCGAAGCGCTCGGTGCGACTCGTCTCGGGCGCGAGCGCCCGCCGCAAGCTGTTCGAGGTGGCCGCCGAGCGAAACGCCGCCGAAATGGCGGCCCTGCTCTACCAGGGTGCGCGACCGTAGGCCTGTGCGTAGCGGCGGGCGACCTCGCCGCGATCGATGCGGTGGTTCTGCGCGCCCTGGTGCTCGATCTTGATCGCGCCCAGCACACTGCCCAGGCGCGCCGCGTCGGTCCAGCTGGCGCCGTCGGCGAGCGCATGCAACAGGCCGGCGCGATAGGCGTCGCCGCAGCCGGTCGGGTCGACGGCTCGCGAGATGGCGACCGGCGCAATCTCGGTCATGCGTCCCGGCTCGTAGACGCGCGATCCTTGCGCGCCCCGCGTGACGATCAGCGCCTTGACGCGTTCGGCGATCTGCGGCTCGCTCCACCCGGTGCGCTCGACGAGCAGCGACGCCTCGTAGTCGTTGACGGCGACTGCGGTGGCGGTCGAGATGAACGCGCGCAAGGCTTCGCCGTCGAACATCGGCAGGCCCTG
>DAORSF010000120.1:2188-3314 GCA_035443405.1 Burkholderiaceae bacterium
GCGATGTTGGCCGCGCAGCCGCCATACTCGCGCTTGAGCTTGGGCGCCAGGAAGGCGACATTGAGCATGTGCACCCGGTCGGGCAGGATGTGGTCCTTGAAGTGGCCTTCGAACACCATGATCGTGTCGTAGGCGACCGAGCCGCTGATCAGCACGCGTCGTGACATCGTGACTCCTGGGAGCTATGGATAGAACAGGATGACCGAGTAGCCGGCCGGTTGCACGTCCTGCGCCTCGAGCGCAAGCCTCACCGGCCATTCGGCACGTGGCGGCAGGCCCTCGCCGCCGGCAGTGCCGCGCAGGTAGTCGTCGGGTCCGAGGACCTTGCGCACCAGCACGCGATTCGCCGGGTCGGTAAGCGTGAGCTGCATCGAAGGCCACCTGACGGCATAGTCGGCGCGGTTGCGCAGCAGCGCCGACATCGCGAGCACGCCCGGCGTTGTCGACGATTGCAGTTCGAACGATTCGATCGTCAGCGACTCGAGGTCGCGCGGCAATTCGACGCGCAACCCGAACGGCGACAGCACGGTGGCGATGACGGGGGCGAGCGCGGGAACCCGCGCCGCGATCATCGAGCGCTGGGCGAACGTCCACTGCAGGGCCAGCAGCATCGCCAGCAGCGCGACGCCGGCCAGCGCGAGCGGGCCGTGCCGGTCGATGAAACCGACACCGCGCGTTCCCGCCGAGAAATAGTCGATCGCGGACTCGTGCTCGTCGTGATCCGCGCTCCGGACCGATGCGCCCGCGCGTCCGCGCGGCGCGGCGCGTTCGCCGACGCCATGCGCGGCGTGGCCGGCGCCCGCGGGCCGGTCGAAGTCCGCACGGGCGACCGCGGTCGCCGGTACGTCGATCGGTTCGTCTTCGCGCCCGCCGATGCCGACGAAGCCCGGCGGGGTCGTGGCGGTAAGCGACTCGATCCCGGCGTGCGCATCGGCATCGGCATGGGCATCGGCGTCGGCGGGGAACTCGAACGCCGCGCCGGCGTCCCGGCCGGCGTCGGCTCCCGCGTCGTCGAGGATCCCGGGTTCGGCGACGTCGCCCGCCGCGACGGTCGATGCGGACGCAGCGCCGGCCTCCGACTCCGCGTCGGGCTCCGGTTCGGGCGCAGATTCGGACGCAGGTTCGG
>DAORSF010000120.1:3414-6432 GCA_035443405.1 Burkholderiaceae bacterium
GGTTCGGGCGCAGATTCGGACGCAGGTTCGGACGCAGGTTCGGACGCAGGTTCGGTCGCCGCCGCTGCCGGACGGCTCCAGTCGATTTCGATGCCCAGCCAGTCACCGGCTTCGACAGGCATCGAAGCGCCGGACTCGTCGCTGCGGGACGGCAACGAGCCGGCGTCGATCGAGAAGCCGAGCAGGTCGGCATCGGTGATGCCGTCGGCCGGCCGCACTTCGCCGGGCGAGGTCGCCGCGCCGGCATCGCGCGTCTCGCCGGCCGCAGGCTGCGCTTCGCTCGCGGGCCGCTCGTCGCTTGCCGGCGCCTCGCCGGCGCGTTCGTTCGACGGTTGTGCCGCGGCGAGAATCGTCTCGGGAAGGAAGAACGCCGTCTGCAGCGCATCGCCGCTGCCTTGCCACGGTGACGCGTCCTGCAGCTCCGGCTCCCCGCGCTTCGACTCGTCGACGTAGCGCAGGTAGTCGATCCCCGAGAACACGTGCTGGCACACCCCGCAGCGCACGAGGCCGCGGCGAAGCTTCAGCTGGTCGGGCACGACCTTGAAGCTGGTCGTGCACTGCGGGCAGGTGGTTGCGAGCGCCATCGATGTCGGTGAGTCAGCCGCCGGTTCGCACGGCGGCCGCGCCGACGTGCTGCCCGATCATGACCGTCGAGCCCCGGCCAGGCAAGTCCAGCCCTCCAGCGTGCGCCACGCTTCGAGGGCAATCGCCGGATAGCAGGCGGCGATCTCCAGTGCCTGCCGATCGAGCAGGCCCGCGAGCACGAGCCGGCCGCCCGGCGCGACCAGACCTGCGAGCAGCGGCGCGAGTACGCGCAGCGGGTTGGCGAGAATGTTCGCAACGACCACGTCTGCCGGAGTCGGGTGCGGATCGCTCGTGGCGCGGACGTCCAGCGTCACCGCGTTGACCGCCGCGTTGCGCCGCGTGCTTTCGAGTGCCTGCGGGTCGATGTCGATCGCGCAGACCGTCGCCGCGCCGAGTCGCGCCGCCGCGATCGCGAGGATTCCCGAGCCGCAGCCGTAGTCGATCACGCGCTCGCCGTCGCGCAGGTACTCGTCGAGCCACTCGAGGCACAGGCGCGTGGTCGGATGGCTCCCGGTGCCGAATGCGAGGCCCGGATCGAGCACGATCGCGTGCCGGCCGTCGATCGAGCGTGCGGCCCTCGGTTCGGCGTCGCGTTCCGGCAAGTGCCACGACGGCGTGATCCACAGGCGGCGACCGACCGGGATCGGCGCGAACTGCGACTGCGTGGCCTGCACCCAGTCCTGGTCGGGAACGTCGCGGCGTTCGAACCGTGCGGGCCGCGGATGCGCGCAGATCGCTGCGGCCCGCGCCAGCAGCGCCTGCGCGTCGGCATCGGGCGCGACGAGCGCTGCCAGGCGCGTGTGCAGCCAGCCGGTCGCCGGTACCGGCTCGCCAGGCTCGCCAAAGATCGGCGTTTCGTCGGCCGATTCGGCATCGGCATCCTCGGCCTGCACCGATGCCGCGCCGGCCTCGATCAGCGCGTCGGACCAGGCCTCGACCGCGTCGCGGTCGACGACGAAGACGATCTCCGACCACATGCCTGTGTTGCGACTCCGATGGCGGGTGACGGGCTGGCGGCGCCGTTCAGGCGCCGCGCAGCGCGAGCTTCTGCTCGAGATAGTGGATCGACGTGCCGCCGGTCACGAAGCGCGCGTCGGCGAGCAGTTCCCGGTGCAGCGCGAGGTTGGTCTGGATCCCGTCGACGGCCATCTCGGACAGCGCGATCCGCATGCGACGAATCGCCTGCTCGCGGGTGTCGCCGAACGCGAGCACCTTGGCGATCATCGAATCGTAGTTCGGCGGCACGAAGTAGTTGGTGTAGGCGTGCGAGTCGACGCGGATGCCCGGGCCGCCCGGCGGGTGCCAGGCCGTGATCCGCCCCGGCGACGGCGTGAACTTGTACGGGTCCTCGGCGTTGATGCGGCACTCGATCGCGTGACCCTTGAGCACGACGTCGCGCTGGCGGAAACGCAGCTTCTCGCCGGCGGCGATGCGGATCTGCTCCTGAACGATGTCGATGCCGGTGATCAACTCGGTCACCGGGTGCTCGACCTGCACCCGAGTGTTCATTTCGATGAAGTAGAACTCGCCGTCCTCGAACAGGAACTCGAAGGTACCTGCGCCGCGATAACCGATCCGGCGGCAGGCGTCGGCGCAGCGCGTTCCGATCCGGTCGAGCAGCCGCCGGCTGATGCCGGGCGCCGGGCCTTCCTCGATGATCTTCTGGTGCCGTCGCTGCATCGAACAGTCGCGTTCGCCGAGGTAGACCGCATTGCGGTACTCGTCGGCGAGCACCTGGATCTCGATGTGCCTCGGGTTCTCGAGGAACTTCTCGAGGTACACCGACGGATTGTTGAACGCGGCCTGCGCTTCGGTGCGTGTCATCGCGACCGCGTTCAAGAGCGCGGCCTCGGTGTGCACGACGCGCATGCCGCGCCCGCCGCCGCCGCCGGCCGCCTTGATGATCACCGGGTAGCCGACCGCCCTCGCGATCCGCACGACCTCTTTCGGGTCGTCCGGCAGCGCGCCCTCGCAACCGGGCACCACGGGCACGCCGGCCTTGACCATCGCCTCCTTCGCCGAGACCTTGTCGCCCATCAGCCGGATCGACTCCGGCCGCGGCCCGATGAACACGAAACCGCTCTTCTCGACCCGCTCGGCGAAGTCGGCGTTCTCGGACAGGAAACCGTAGCCCGGGTGGATCGCCTCGGCGTCGGTGACCTCGGCGGCGCTGATGATCGCCGGGACGTTCAGGTAGCTGTCGCGCGACGGCGGCGGACCGATGCACACGGACTCGTCGGCGAGCTTGACGTACTTGGCCTCGGTGTCGGCCTGCGAGTGCACGACCACGGTCTTGATGCCGAGTTCGCGGCAGGCGCGCTGGATGCGAAGTGCGATCTCGCCGCGATTGGCGATCAGGAGCTTCTCGAACATGTCACTCGATCACGAACAGCGGTTGGCCGAACTCCACCGGCGAGCCGTTGTCGGCGAGCA
>DAORSF010000121.1:0-6419 GCA_035443405.1 Burkholderiaceae bacterium
CCGCGCCCGAAGCGCACGAGGCGTGATGCTGCGACCTCGCGCCTGCCAATGGTTCGAGCTGATCACGTCGCGCGCCGATCTCGCACCGGTGCTCGCAGCGCTTGCAAGCGGTGGTTCGGTCGAACTCCAGGCTCACGAGCGGCGCGCCGCGTCGCTGGCGATCGGCAGCGACGTCGCGCGCGCGCTCGAGCGTTTTCGCGAGCTGGCCCGCACCTACTGCGGCCACTGGCCGGTCGGGCGCGCGTCCGGCGCGCGGCGGATCCCCGATCCGGCCGCCGCGCTGGACGCGGGCCTGGCGCGCCTCGAGGCCTGGCGCACCGAAGCCGAACCGCTGATCGCCGGGATCGAGCGAACCGACGACCAGTTGCGCGCGCTGGACGACCTCGGCCGAGTGCTGGGTTCCGGCTCCGGCCTGTTGCCGCCACCGACGCTACTCGCGAGCGCCGGGCGCCTGGTGGTCGATGCGCGCGTCTATGCCCTGCACGCGCACACCGCCGCGCCGGCACCGTCGGCCGACCTGCTGCAGCTCGCCCTGCCTGCCGGCGCGGACGACGCGGAGACCTTCGTCGTGCTGACCGGGCGCAGGGACGCGATTGCGCAAGCCGACGAGCGGCTCGTCGCGCACAAGGCGCGTCGCGTCGCGTGGCCCGCCGACCTCGGCGGCAGCGTGTCCGACGCGGCGAGCGAAGTGGCCGCGCGGCGTGCGACGCTCTCGGCGCGCCGCGAGCTGCTCGGCGACGAGCTGCGGGCACTCGCGCAACGGCATGCACTCGCCGATGCGCTGGCCGACATCGAGCTGGTCGAATGGCTGCTGAGACACGGATCGGGAATGCCGGCCAGCGATCGCCTCGTCTGGGTGACCGGATGGACCACGGCTGCCGACGCTGCCGGGCTGTGCGCGCCGCTGCACGCGAAGGGGCTGCGCTGCGTCGTGCAGCTGTCCGAGCCGCCCGCCGGTACCGAAGCGCCGGCACTGCTCGCCAATCCGCGCTGGGCCCGCGCCTTCGAGGCCTTCGCGCGCATGGTCGGCCAACCCGGTCGCGACGAGGCCGACCCGAGCCCGCTGGTGGCACTGATCGCGCCGCTGTTGTTCGGTTTCATGTTCGGCGACGTGGGACAGGGCGCGGTGCTGTGCATCGTCGGCTGGCTGCTGCGCAAGCGCCTGCCGATGCTGGGGCTGCTGGTTCCCGGCGGCGCGATGGCGATGGTGTTCGGGCTGATGTTCGGCAGCGTCTTCGCGCGCGAGGACCTGATCCCTGCGCTGTGGCTGCACCCGCTGCAGCACCCGGTCGAGTTGCTGGTGTCGGCAATCGTGCTCGGCGCGGCTATCCTGCTGGGCGGGCTGGCACTGAATGCCCTGCAGGCGTGGTGGCGGCGCGAGGCACTGCGCTGGTGGGGCCGTGAAGCCGGGCTCGTTCTGGCCTACGTGTCGCTGCTCGCGACGGTCCTGCACCCCGCTGCGGCGTGGCTCGCGCTGGCCGGCGCGTTCTGGTTCGCCCTCGGCACCGCGCGCTTCGCCACCGGCAACCGGGCCGCCGCCTTCGCCGGTGGCCTGGCGCACTTCGTCGAACAGGCGCTGCAACTGCTGGTCAACACCGTGTCGTTCGCGCGGGTCGGCGCGTTCGCGCTGGCGCACGCCGGCCTGTCGGTTGCGGTCGTCGGCGTCGCGGCCGCCAGCGGCGACGTCGGCTACTGGATCGTGCTCGTGCTGGGCAACCTCCTGGTCCTCGTGCTGGAGGGCATGGTCGTCGGCATCCAGACCACGCGGCTGCTGCTGTTCGAGTTCTTCGTCCGTTTCCTCGAGGGGAGAGGCCGCGCCTTCCGACCGCTGCCGCCACCGCTCGCCACCACCCATCCGGCCTTCGGGAGTTCGCCATGAAAACCGGTCACAAGACCGTCACCGCAGTGCTGGTGACGATGGCCATCGCCATCGTCGGAACGGCCCTGTTCCTGATGACCTCGATTCCCGCAGCCGCGCAGGCCCCCGCGGCCGGCGCCGCCGCCACCGACCCCGAGGTGATGCGCTGGGCGTTCATGTCGGCTGCTGCCGCGGCGGGACTGTCGACGCTCGCCGCTGGCTATGCCGTCGCGGTGGTCGGCAGCGCGGCCGTCGGCACGCTGGCCGAGAAGCCCGAGTTGCTCGGCCGGGTGCTGATCCTGGTCGGCCTCGCCGAAGGCATCGCGATCTACGGCCTGATCGTCGCGATCCTCATCCTGAACCGCACCTGACGGAGCGCCGGCTCGATGGCCGCCATCGTCGTCATCGGCGACGAGCCGACCTGCGCGGGCTTTCGCCTGGCCGGCGTCGACGCGCACAGTCCGGCGCACGCCGAGCTCGCGGCCGCGTTCGAACGCGCGCTGGCCGGCGCCGCTATGGTCGTGCTCACGCAGGACTGCGCCGCGGCGCTGGCACCCGACACGTTGCGCGCGTCAATGGCGCGCGAGGCGCCGCTGGTCGTGATCATGCCGGCGCTCGCCGATCCGCGCCCCTATGCGGGCTTCTCCGCGCGCATGCGCGCGGTACTGGGCATCGAGGCATGAGCGCAGCCTCGCCGACGTCGCCGGAGATGGCGCAGGCCGATGCCCTGGTCGACGAGATCGCGCGCCAGGCCGCAGCGCAGCGCCAGCAGATCCTCGACGCCGCGGCGCGCGAGGGCGACGAGATCCGCGCGCGCGCGCGCGACAAGGCGCGTCGCCAGATGAGCCGCGCAGTCGCGGAGCTGCGTGCCACCGAGCGCGAGCGCCTGCAACAGGTGCGCGCCGAACTCGAGACCGCGGAACGTCGCCAGTCCTCGGCGCGCGCCCTGGCCGCGCTGGCCGCGGCGTGGCCGAAGCTCGGCGACGCCCTCGCTCGTCGCTGGGACGACGCCGACGCGCGCCGCCTGTGGCTCGACGCGCAACTCGCGCTCGCGCAAGCCCGGCTGCCCTCGACAGGATGGGTGCTGCGGCATCCGGCCAGCTGGCACGACGACGACTGCGATGCGCTGCGCACGCTGCTGGCGGCGCGCGGCGTGACCGACGCCGGCCTCGTGGCCGACGAACGGGTGAGCATCGGCCTGGTCGTCGACGCGGACGGTGTCCGGCTCGACAGCACGTTGCAGGCGCTGCTCGCGGACCGTCCGTTCGTCGAGGCGGCACTGCTCGCGGCACTCGACGCGAACCTGCGCGGCAAGCACGGACATGAGTGACGCGCGCATTCGTTCGATCAGCGGACCGGTGCTGCATGCGGTCGCGCAAGGCCGCTTCTCGGTCGGCGAGGCGGTCGAAGTGGGTGAGGCACGCCTGCCCGGCGAGATCATCCGCCTCGATGGCCACTCCTTCGTGGCGCAGGTGTACGAGGACACGACCGGCCTCAAACCGGGAGACCCGGTGCGCGGCACCGGCGCGCCGCTGTCGGTGCCGCTCGGACCCGGCCTGCTCGGCCGCATCTACGACGGCCTGCTGCGCCGGCTCGACGTCGACCGAGATGCCGCCGGTGTCCCGGGCGACTCTCCGGGCGAGCGCTTCGTGTTCGTGCCGTCGGTGACCGCGGGCGGCAGGCTCGCGCCCGGGGCGGCGTTCGGCGAGGTCGAGGGCACGGCGCAGGCGCGGCAGTGCCTGTTGCCGCCGGACGCCGGCGGCGTGGTCGTGCGGATCGCCGCGCACGGCGAAGTCGGCGCCGACGCGACCGTGCTGGTGCTGCGGGACGACAGCGGACGCGAGCGCGCGATCGGCCTGTTCCATCGCTGGCCGGTGCGCCGGCCGCGCCCGGTCGCGCGTCGGCTGCCGGCAGACGAACCGCTGGTCACCGGACAGCGCATCCTCGACACGCTGTTTCCGGTCGCGCGCGGCGGTCGCGCCGCGATCCCGGGCGGCTTCGGCACCGGCAAGACGGTTCTGCAGGAGACGCTGGCCAAGTGGTGCCACGCGGACATCATCGTCTACGTCGGTTGCGGCGAGCGCGGCAACGAGATGGCCGAGGTGCTCGACGAGTTCCCCCAGCTGACTGATCCGCGAACCGGCCGCGCGCTGATGGAGCGCACGGTCATCATCGCCAACGCGTCGAACATGCCCGTGGCTGCGCGCGAGGCGAGCATCTACACCGCGGTCACGGTGGCCGAGTACTTCCGCGACCAGGGCCTGCACGTGGCGTTGATGGCCGACTCGACCAGCCGCTGGGCCGAGGCGCTGCGCGAGGTGTCCGGTCGACTCGGCGAATTGCCGGGCGAGGCCGGCTACCCGGCATACCTCAGTTCGCGGCTGGCGGAGTTCTACGAGCGCGCCGCGCGCGTCGAAGCGCTGTGCGGGCGCGAAGGCTCGCTGACCATCATCGGCGCGGTCAGCCCGCCCGGCGGCGACTTCTCCGAGCCGGTCACCAGCCACACGAAGCGCTACGTCGGCTGCTTCTGGGGGCTCGACCGCGAGCGCGCGCAGGCGCGCTTCTACCCGGCGATCCATCCGCTGCAGTCGTATGCGGTCGACGCGGGCCGGTTCGCACCGTGGTGGACCGCGCACGGCAACGACAACTGGCTGCGCCAGCGCGAGAAGCTGCTGGTGCTGCTCGAGGAGCAGGCGCACCTCGAACGCATGGCGCGCATCGTCGGCAAGGACGCGCTGCCGGCCGAGCAGCAGCTCACGCTGATCGCGGCCGAACTGGTCAACGAGGCGCTGCTGCGCCAGTCGGCGTTCTCCGAGGTCGACCGCTATTGCTCGGCCGAGCGGCAGAGCGAGATGCTGCGCCTGGTGATGCGCTTCGTCGCGCTCGCGCGCGAGGCGTTGACGCGCGGCGCGCGGCCCGAGCAGATCGCCGCCTTGCCGGTGCTGCGTCGCCTGCAGCGCATGGGCGAGGAGATCGGCGAGGACGCGATCGGACGCTTCGCCGAGTTGTGGCCGCAACTCGAACGCGAGCTCGCGTCGGCGGGGGCGTGACGATGATGCGCGCCGAGCTCAGTGTCCGCGGGACCCTCACCCGCATCGATGGGCCGCTGCTGTTCCTGCGCCGCAACCTCGAAGTCACGCTCGGCGAGGCGGTCGAGGTGCTCGTCGACGACGAGCGCCCGCAGCGTCCGCGCATCGGCCGCGTCACCAGCCTTGATGACGACGTCATCGTCGTCGAGGTCCTCGAGAGCACGCAGGGACTGAGCCTGGACGGCACGCGCGTGCGCTTTCGCGGCGAGCCGGTGCGCCTGGGCGTCGGCCCCGGACTGCTCGGGCGCGTCTTCAACGGCATGGGCCAGCCGGCCGACGGCGGCCCGCCGGTGGCGGCCGCCGAGTGGCGTCGCATCGACGCGCGCGCAATGAACCCGGCGCGCCGCGCGCTGCCGCGCGACTTCATCGAAACCGGCGTCTCGGCGATCGACCTCACCAACAGCCTGATTCGCGGCCAGAAGCTGCCGATCTTCTCGTCGGGAGGGTTGCCGCACGACCGGCTGGCGATCGAGATCGCGCGCCACGCACGACTGCGCGACGCGCGCGCCGGCGAGTTCGCGATCGTGTTCGTCGGCATCGGCGTGTCGTACGACTCGGCCGAAGCGTTCCGGCGCGCGATGGAGCAGTCGGGCGCGCTCGGCCACACCGCGATGTTCCTGAACCTCGCGAGCGAACCGAGCCCGCAGCGACTGCTGACGCCGCGCGTCGCGCTGACCGCCGCCGAGTACCTCGCGTTCGACGAGGGCCGGCACGTGCTGGTCGTCCTCACCGACATGACCAACTACTGCGAGGCGCTGCGCGAAGTGTCGGCGAGCCACGGCGAGATCCCGAGCCGAAAGGGCTACCCCGGCTACATGTACTCGGACCTCGCGACGATCTACGAGCGCGCGGGCTCGGCGCGCGATGCGCGCGGCACGGTGACCCAGCTGCCGATCCTGACCATGCCTGCGGACGACATCAGTCACCCGATCCCGGACCTCACCGGCTACATCACCGAGGGCCAGATCGTGCTGGACCGCGCGCTCGACCACAAGGGCGTCTATCCGCCGATCAACGTGTTGCCCAGCCTGTCGCGGTTGTTCGACCAGGGCACCGGCAAGGGCTTCACGCATGCAGACCACCCGGCACTCGCGCACCAGCTGTTCGCGTCGTACGCGCGCGCCGTGCGCGTGCGCGTACTCGCGAGCGTCGTCGGCCAGGACGGATTGACCGACACCGATCGCCGCTACCTCGCCTTCGCCGAGCGCTTCGAGCGCGAGCTGGTCGGGCAGGACGCGGCGCGCAGCCTCGACGACAGCATGACGATTGCGTGGGGCTTGCTGCGCACGCTGCCCCGCGCCGAGCTCACCCGCTTGAGCGACGATCAGATCGCACGGCACCTCGAGACCGGCGAGGCCTCGCCGGACGCCGATGCCTGAGGCGGCCGCCTGAATGAGCACCACAAGGAGCGCCACAAGGAGCGCCGCGCTCGCGCTCGCCGACGAGCGCGCGCTGATGCGCCAGGGCTACCA
>DAORSF010000122.1:0-6392 GCA_035443405.1 Burkholderiaceae bacterium
GCAGCGGCACGATCCGCGAATACGCGGTCTCGATCTGGTGCTCGATCTGGAAGCGCGAGAACAGCGGGGTGTCGTCCCGGTAGCGCTTGACCCGGTCGACCGTGTCCGGCATCACGTGCGCCATGAACTGGCGCGCCTGCTCGTAGATGTCGTCGGTGTCGATCAGGATCTCGCCGACGTCCTGCGTGAAGTAGTCGCGGATCGCGCGGATCACCAGGCTCGACTCCTGGTAGATCAGGAACGGGCCGGGCGCCGATCCGGCGGCCGACTCGATCGCTTTCCATAGCTGCATCAGGTAGTTCAGGTCCCACTGCAGCTCTTCGGCAACGCGGCCGATGCCCGCGGTGCGCGCGATCAGGCTCATTCCCGACGGGTAGTCGAGCTTGTCCATCGTCTCGCGCAGTTCCTGCCGGTCCTCGCCCTCGACGCGGCGCGACACGCCGCCGCCGCGAGGATTGTTGGGCATCAGCACCAGGTAGCGGCCGGCCAGCGAGATGAAGGTGGTCAGCGCTGCGCCCTTGTTGCCGCGCTCCTCCTTGTCGACCTGGACGATGACCTCCTGGCCCTCGGAAACCGCGTCCTGGATGCGCGCCCTGGCAGCCTCGACGCCCTGCTTGAAGAACGCCTTGGAGATTTCCTTGAACGGCAGGAAGCCGTGGCGTTCCTCGCCGTAGTTGACGAAGCAGGCCTCCAGGCTCGGCTCGACGCGGGTGATGACCCCCTTGTAGATGTTGCTCTTGCGAGATTCGCGGCCCGCCGACTCGATGTCGATGTCGATCAGCTTCTGGCCGTCGACGATCGCCACGCGCAGCTCTTCGGCGTGCGTGGCATTGAACAGCATTCGCTTCATGCAAATGACTCCGTTGCGCGCTCGGGGCGTGGCGGCGCGCGTCGGCCAGCGGACCGATGCGAACGGAAGCGGAAGGAAGGCGGCGCTAGGGCCGGCGCCAGGCGCGAGAGGGCCGTCCAGGCGAGCGCGCGCGCGCCGGGGTCGGGCAGGGCCCGGCCGGGTCGACGACAGCGTACGCAGACATGGGGTTCACGGACCGCACTGGGCACTGCCGGCCACCACGGGGCGCCGGCGGGCATTCTTTCCGGAAAATTCCGCATCGATCCGCGTTCCCTGGCCCCGAAGGCTGCGGGAACCGCGGTTGAAGTGTTCTTCCTGTCGTGCAGGCGATCGGCTTCGATCCGCTTTCGGCGGAACCAGCCCGGTACAATCGGTTCTCGTGATACGGGATTCCCGGGGTACGACGCGCGGAACTTCTGGTTCGACGCGCGTCGCCGGAGCATCCGTGGACTCGAGCGGGTCGCCTCGCAAGGCGGCCGTTCCGGTCGGGCCGGGATCGCACACAACGGCCAAAGTATAGCAACGTGAGCAGCCTGCGCACAAAACCTGAAGCAGTTTCGACGAACGGCCCGGCCGGGCCGGCCCCGACCTTGGCCGTGCGCCACGTGCCGGTCGACGCCGACGATGCCGGCCAGCGGCTGGACAACTTCCTGGTGCGCCTGTGTCGCGACGTGCCCAAGAGCCACCTGTACCGACTGATCCGCAGCGGCCAGCTGCGCGTCAACGGCAAGCGGCAGGCGGTCGATTATCGGCTGCAGGCCGGCGATTCGATCCGGGTGCCGCCGATCCGGCTGGCGCCCGGCGGCGGGGCAGCCGGGGTCGGCCCGGCATCCGGAGCGGCCGCCGAGCGGGTCCAGCGCACCCGGGCCGGCCTGGCGCAGCGCCTGCCGGTCTTGTTCGAGGACGACTGGCTGCTGGCGATCGACAAGCCGGCATCGGTTGCGGTGCACGGCGGCAGCGGCGTGTCCAGCGGCGTGATCGAGCAGTTGCGCGCGGCGCGGCCGCAGGCGCGCTTGCTGGAACTGGTTCACCGCCTCGACCGCGAGACGTCCGGCGTACTTCTGGTCGCCCGAAAGCGGGCCGCGCTGGTGGCCTTGCATGCGCAACTGCGCGAGCGCGACACCGACAAGCGCTACCTGGCGATCGTGGCCGGCCGCTGGCCGCTGCGCACGCGCACGCTCGCCTTTCCGCTGCATCGGCACGAGGCCCCAGACGGCGACCGGCGCGTTTCGGTGCAGGCCGGCGGGCTGGACGCCGTGACCCGCGTGACCGGCCTCGCCAGGTTCGAGTTGCCGCCACTCGGCGAGTTCTCGCTGGTCGAGGCGCGGCTGGAGACCGGTCGGACGCACCAGATTCGGGTCCACCTGGCGCACGCCGGCTGCCCGATCGCGGGCGATCCGAAATACGGGCGCTTCGACCTGAATCGCGATCTGGCCCGACGCGGCTTCCGGCGAATGTTCCTGCACGCGTGGTCGATCGCGTTTAGACACCCGGACGGTGGGCGGGCGACGCGGATCGAGGCGCCGATGCCCGACGACTTCGAGCAGATGCTGCGGGCCGGTGGCACGACATGGACGCCGGGCGGCGGGCGCCGCGACGGGACCTTGCAGCGCAGCGGGGTGGCGTCGTGAGGCCGCGTTTCCGCCTGGTGGTCTTCGATTGGGACGGCACGCTGATCGATTCCACCGCCGCCATCGTCCACGCGATCCGCGCTTCGGCGGCCGATCTCGGGCTGCCGGTGCCGTCGCGCCAGCAGGCCTCGCACGTGATCGGACTCGGGCTGTTCGAGGCGATCCGCAATGCAGTGCCCGTCATCGATCGCGAGCAGATGCCGGCCTACGTCGAGCGCTATCGCCATCATTACCTGCGCCGCGATGCCGAACTCGAGCCGTTCGAGGGCGTCCCCGAACTGCTCACCGAGCTGGCGGACAGCGGCGCCTGGCTGGCAGTGGCGACCGGCAAGTCGAGGATCGGCCTGAATCGTGCACTGGACCACATGGGATGGACCGGCCGCTTTCTCACCACGCGCTGCGCCGACGAGGGCGCGCCAAAGCCCGATCCCTGGATGCTGCGCGACATCTGCGACGAACTCGGCCTGCAGGCGTCGGACGCGCTGATGGTCGGCGACACCACGCACGACCTGGGCATGGCCAGCGCTGCGGGCGCCGCTGCGATCGCCGTGACCTACGGCGCTCATCCGCGCGCGGCGCTCGAAGGCCAGCAGGCGCTGGCCATCGTCGATTCGGTCGCCGAACTGCGCGAGGCGTTGCTGGCGAGGGTATGACGGACGGCGCCGGGTGGCTCGACGTGTGCGCCTCGGACGCGCTCGCGGAGGGCGGGGAAGGGGTGCGCTTCGAGTGGCCGGACGTGCGTGACGACGGCCGGCCGGCGCCAGCCTTCGTCGTGCGCTTCGACGGGCGCGCGCGCGCCTGGCTGAACCGCTGCCGGCACATGGCCGTCGAACTCGACTGGCTGCCGGGGCGTTTCTTCGACGACTCGGGCCTATACTTGATCTGCGCGATGCACGGCGCGCTCTACGAACCCGACAGCGGCGAGTGCGTGGCCGGCCCGTGCCGCGGCGCGCACCTCGTCCCGCTGCGTTGCGAGGAGCGCGACGGGCGCGTGACGGTTGCGCTGGCGCAGCCATCGAATCGATGAGTCCCGAGGCAGTGCGATGATCGAACAGGACAGGAGGGCCGACAGCGGGCCCGACGCGCGCAGCGTCGCGGGGCCGGACGGCCGATGGGAGCGCGACGTGCTCGAGAAGCTTCTGCTCGGCACGTTGCAGGAGCGGCGGCGCGCGCGACGCTGGGGCATTTTCTTCAAGTTGCTGACTTTCGCGTGGCTGGCGGCGGCGCTGCTGATCGTCGGCGGATGGTTCGGCGGCGACGGCAAGGTGGTGGCCGGCCGGCACACGGCACTGGTCGATCTCGACGGCGTCATTGCCGGCGATGGCGAGGCGTCCGCAGAGGACATCGTGACGGCCTTGCGTGCAGCGTTCGACGACGACGAGACGGCGGGCGTCGTGCTGCGGATCAACAGTCCCGGCGGCAGTCCCGTGCAGGCAGGCATGATCCACGACGAGATCCGCCGCCTGCGCGGAAAGCATCCGGGCACGCCGCTCTATGCGGTGGTCGAGGAAGTCTGCGCGTCGGGGGGCTACTACGTCGCGGCAGCCGCCGATCGCATCTTCGTCGACAAGGCGAGCCTGGTCGGGTCGATCGGCGTGCTGATGGAAGGCTTCGGGTTCGTCGGCGCGATGGAGAAACTCGGCGTCGAGCGGCGCTTGCTGACGGCGGGCGCCAACAAGGGCTTCCTCGACAGCTTCTCGCCGCTTCCCGAGGACCAGCGGCGGCACGCGCAGTCGATGCTCGACGAGATCCACGGGCAATTCATCGACGTCGTTCGCGCCGGGCGAGGCGACCGCCTCAAGGACGCGCCGGAGTTGTTCACCGGCCTCGTGTGGACCGGTGCGCGCAGTGTCGAGATGGGCCTGACCGATGCGCTCGGCACGGTCGATTCGGTGGCTCGCGACGTGATCAAGGCCGAGAAGGTCGTCGACTTCTCGACCCGCAAGAACCTGGCCGAGCGGCTTGCGCGGCGCTTCGGCGCGACCGCCGGCGAGGCGATGGCGCGGGCGCTGGGCGTTGCCGCGCAGGCCCCGGGCCTGCGCTGAGCGTCGCAGGCTGCCCGACCGGCGGCAGTCCCGCCGGGAAGCGCCACCTGGCCGCTGCTCAGGCCGGATAGAGCAGCGTCGACGCTTCGTCGAGGGCCTGCCGCGCCGCGCGGTATCCGGCTTCGACGATTTCGTCGGCGCGGTCGAACGCCATGAAGCGCACAGCGCCAAGCGCCGGCTGGATCACGATTTCGGGCCGGTCCTGCGCCATGGTCGCCTGCGTGATGCGCGCCTGCATGATGTAGATCGCCGACAGCAGCACGTCGAAGATGCCGGGCAACGGTTCGCGCTGCAGCCACTCGCGGAACTGCGTCAGCGCCGGGCCCTCGATCGACTCGAAGTTCTCGAGCATCTGCGTGACCGCCTGCGCGAGCGCGCCCGGGCTAGCGTCCTGCGCAGCGCGCGACGAGCGTTCCTGCACGATGTCGTGGTTCAGGTCGACCGCAATCACCAGGTCGGCACCGAGCGCGCGTGCGGCGCTCACCGGCACCGGGTTGACCAGTCCGCCGTCGACGAGGACGCGGCCCTGGCTGCGCACCGGAGTGAAGATGCCCGGCACGGCGATGCTGGCGCGCACCGCTTCGATCAGGTCCCCGCTGCCGATCACGACTTCCTCGCCGTTCGCCAGGTCGGTCGCAATCGCCCGAAACGGGATCGGCAGGTCCTCGACCTTCGTCACCGGCACCTGCGCGCGCATGAAATCGCCGATCTTGTGACCGTCGATCAGGCCCGAGCGCGGGAACACCGGGTCCAGCAGCGACGCAATGCTGCCCCAGTCGAATCCGCGAAACCCCGCCTCGAGACGGTCGAGCTTGCCCGCGGCGAAGATTGCGCCGACGAAGGCGCCCATGCTGGTGCCGGCCACGACGTCGACCTCGACGCCAGCCTCGACGATCGCCCGCAGAGCGCCGATGTGCGCCAGTCCACGCGCCGAGCCGCTGCCAAGCGCGACGCCGATGCGCCGCGCGCCGGCACGGCGGCGTGGTCGAATGCCCGTCGCCAGCACACCGGCGGGCACAGGCGCGTCGCCGGCCGCGGGTTCAGGCGCGGGTTCAGGCGCGGCCGCAGGTGCCGCCGCAGGCGCCGCGACCAGGTCGGATCGCCGCGACGAATCAGCGCTCACGTTTCCCGCCTTCCGGTGACGATGGACGTGACGCGCTCCGGGATTCGGCCGTCCGGCGCCGCTGCGACGGGGGCCCGTGCGGGCCCGTCGCAGCATGCGAGGAACGGGCGAACAGGCCGAAGACGCTAGGCGTCCTCGGCAACTCGCGGCCAGCGTCGCGCCAACCGGCGACGCTGTCGACGACTACCCGCTCGGTGGCCAGGCTCAGGTCGCTCGCGACCAGCAGTCGAGTGTCCGGCGACAGCGCTTTCAGCGCCGCATCGAGCAGCGCCTGGTTGCGGTAAGGCGTCTCGATCATCAGGATCGTCTCGTCGTGCCGCCTGGAGCGCTGCTCGAGTTCGCGCAGCCGGCGCAGCCGCTCGGCCGGCTGCGTCGCCACGTAGCCGACGAAGGCGAATCGCTGGCCGTCGAGCCCCGACGCCATCAGGGCCAGCAACAGCGAGCTGGGACCGATCAACGGGCGCACTGCGACGCCGGCCGAGTGCGCGGCCGCCACCAGCGCAGCACCGGGATCGGCGATCGCCGGTACGCCGGCCTCCGACAGCAGGCCGCCATCGCGGCCCTGCACGATCGGCGCGAGCAGGCGGGGGATCTCGTCGGCGGGCGTGTGTTCGCTCAGTTCGCGCAGCTCGAGCGCCTGCAGCGGCGTCCGGGTGCCGACCCCTTTCAGGAAGGCGCGCGCCGTTCGGGCGTTCTCGACCACGAAGTAGTCCAGCGGTTCGATCGCCGCGAGCGTGTCGGCC
>DAORSF010000123.1:0-6373 GCA_035443405.1 Burkholderiaceae bacterium
CAGGTCCAGCACGAACCCGCCCAGCTGCAAGCGGGTCGATTCAGCAGCGTCCGGTATGACGATCCGGTCCATGTCCCCGTCGCCGACGCGCGAGCACCGTCCAGCGAAACGCGGACGTGCGAGCGCTCCGCCCATCGTACTTCTTTCGTCGCGATTTCGCGGAACTCTCAAGACATTCCGCGGTACCGGCACGACCCTGATGCCACCCCGTTCCGCATGGAGTTGGCCATGAGAGTCCTGATCGCCCTGATCCTGGCGGCCGTGTTCACCGCCGCCATCGCACAGCCTGTCGCGACCCCGGCGGGCGCCGACTCCGACTCCGCCCGCGGCTGGTCCGACTACCGCCACGGTCGGCACGCCAGTGCGCTGACCCACTACCGAAGGGCGGCGGAGAAACACCACCGCCTCGCGCAGTTCAACCTCGCCGTCATGCTGATCGAGGGGATCGGCACGCGTCCCCGCCCCGCCGACGGCGTTGCCTGGCTTCGCAGGTCGGCGCAGAGCGGGTTCGCGCACGCCCAGTACGCGCTCGCCGGACTGTACGACCGCGGCGAGCATGTCCCGAGGTCGCCGGCGACGGCCACCGCCTGGTATCGGGCGGCGGCCGAGCAAGGCTCGCGCGACGCGCAGGTCGGGCTCGCCACGCAGTACTTCCTCGGTCGCGGCGCGCCGCAGGACCACGCCGAAGCAGCCCGCTGGTACGAACTGGCCGCCGCTCAGGGCGACGCGGGCGCCTGTTACATCGTCGCGAGCATGTACGAAAGAGGCCATGGCGTGGCGCCCGACCCCGAGCGCGCGATCTACTGGTACGTGCAGGCCGCCGCCCGCGGCGAGGCAGGCGCCGCCGTGCAGGCGCGCGCGATCAGGCAAAGGCTCGACGCGATCTGAGTGCGGGCCGGGCGCCGCCTGCCGGCAGCTGGCGCGGCAAGTGCCGGGCGTGTCGCAGGCACCGCTGCGCTGCACCTTGCAGGTCGCTCGGGTGCGGTGGACGACCCCCCGCAGTCGGCGGGCTCAACTCGCAATCGCGTGCTGCATCGCCTCGAAGCCGGCCTGCAGGTCGGCGACCAGGTCGTCCGGGCTCTCGAGCCCGACGTGAACGCGGATCAACGGCCCGCCGGTCCACGGCCGCGCGCTGCGCAAGTGCTCGATGTGCGCCGGCATGATCAGGCTCTCGAAGCCGCCCCACGAATAGCCGATACCGAAGTGCCGACGGTGCTCGCACAGTGCCGCGATTGCGGCGCGCGCGCGTGTCCTGTCGCCGATCAGCGTCGGTTCGAGCGAGAAGGCGAACAATCCGCCGGCCCCCGCGAAGTCGCGCCGCCACAGCGCGTGCTGCGGATGCGAGAACAAGGCCGGGTGAAGAACCGTCTCGACCTCCTCTCGCCGCTGCAGCCAGTGCGCAACCGCCAGTGCGTTCTCCTGGTGGCGATGCATGCGGACGTCGGCGGTGCGCAACCCGCGCAGGACGAGGTAGGCATCGTCGCCGCCTACGCACTGGCCGAGCTGGCGCACGGTGCTCCACAACATCGGCCACAAGGCCTCGCGCGCCACCGCCGCGCCCATCAGCAGGTCGGAATGGCCGCTCCAGTACTTGGTCAGCGCAAGCACCGACACGTCGACGCCCCAATCGAACGGACGGGCGAACACCGGCGAGGCCCAGGTGTTGTCGATCGCCGTGAGGATCCCGCGCTCGCGCGCCACCGCGCAGATCGCCGGTACGTCCTGCACCTCGAAGGTGTAGCTGCCCGGGCTCTCGAGCCAGATCAGCTTCGTCTCGGGGCGCACCAGCGCGTCGATGCCGGCACCGACGACCGGATCGTAGTACGTCGTCCTCACGCCGAGCCGCGCCAGCATGCCGTCGCAGAATACCCGCGTGGGGCCGTACGCCGAGTCGGTGACCAGCAGGTGGTCACCGGGTTCGAGCAATGCAAGCAGCACGGTGGTGATGGCGGCCAGCCCCGACGGCATCAACGCGGCGCGCACCGCGTGACCGCCGCCCTCGATCTCGGCGAGCGCGTCCATCAGCGCCATCGTCGTCGGCGTGCCGGCGGTGCCGTAGGTGGTGGCGTGCCGTTCGCCGCCGCCGACTGCATGGCCGGCGGTCTCGGCCTGCGCGAGCGTGTCGAACAACACCGTCGACGCGCGATGCACCGGCAGGTTCGCGGTGTTCACCGGCACCTCGAGATGGCGGCCGGCCTCGGCCAGGCGGGTGCGGAGGTCGGGATCGCGATCGGGCATGGGCCAGCAGTCTACCCGGTCGCCGGGGCGCAGGGCACCCGCGTGCGGCGCCGCATCACTGCCGACCCGAGGCTTCCTCGACCACGCCGGCCGCCGCCAGCACGTCGACCTGCGCGTCGTCGTAGCCGTGTTCGCGCAGCACCTCTCGCGTGTGCTCGCCGAGCAGCGGCGCCGGGCGGTCGATGCGCGCCGGCGTCGCCGACAGGTGCACCGGGCAGCCGAGCGCGCGCGTCGCCCCGGCCTGCGGATGATGCAGGTCGACGACCATTCCGCGCGCCAGCACCTGCGGGTGCGACAGCGCCTCGCCGATCGAGTGAACCGGCCCCACTGGCACACCCGCAGAGTCGAACACCCCGATCCAGTGCGCGCGATCGTGGCGCGCCAACTCCGCCTCCATCGCCGCGACCAGCTCGGGCAGGTTGCGCATCCGGTCGGCGTTGGTCGCGAAACGCGCGTCGCTCTTCCACTCGGGGTGGCCGAGCACGTCGGCGATGCGCTCCCAGTTCGACTGGTTGGCGCCGCCGATGTTGATGTAGCCGTCGGCGGTGCGGAACGCCTGGTACGGCGCGGTCAGCACGTGGCTCGATCCGAGCGCATGCGGCGACACCCCGGTCGCGAGGAAGATCGCCGCGTGCCAGTAGGTCTGCTGAAGCGCCGCCTCCATCAGCGAGGTGTCGACCATCTGACCGCGACCGGTCTTCAGCTTGTGCACGTAGGCGGCCAGGATGCCGACCGCGGCGAGGATGCCGCCATTGATGTCGGCGACCGAGTTGCCGGTCTTCACGGGCGGGCGGCCCGGCTCGCCGGTGATGCTCATGAGCCCCGCGAAGCCTTGCGCAATCAGGTCGAAGCCGCCCTTGTCGGCCCACGGACCGTCGCGGCCGTAGCCCGACACCGCGCAGTAGATCAGGCCAGGATTCAGTGTCGACAGTGCTTCGTAACCGAGCCCGAGTTTCTCGAGCGTGCCACGCCGGTAGTTCTCGGTGAGCACGTCGGCCTTTGCGACCATCCGGCGCAGCACCTCCTTGCCCCGCTCGTCCTTCAGGTTCAGCGCGATGCCGCGCTTGTTGCGATTGAGGATCATGAACGGCGCCGACACGCCGTTGACGCGAGGCTCGCGGTAGCCGCGCGAGTCGTCGCCGCCCGGCAGCTTCTCGACCTTGATGACTTCGGCGCCGAGGTCGGCGAGCATCATGCCGGCAGTCGGTCCGGCCATGATCTGCGCGAGCTCGAGCACGCGCACGCCGGCGAGCGGGCCGGGGTGCGGAGTCACGGGGGCGCTCACGTCGTTTGCTCCGGTGCGCGTTGCGCGACTCGCGGTGCGCGCGTGCAAAGGCGCGGGCCGTGCGCCGCGGGCGCGCCCGGTGCTTGCCCCCGCTTCGCGGGGGTGCCCTGCGATGCTCGGAACGCCGGCCCCGCGGCGACCCCGAGGCGAGCAGCGCAGGGCAGCCGGTGCGCAGCACCGGCCGCCGCCGTCATCGCCCCGACCGCTCGCCCCCACGGGCTCCGCCTGGCCCGCGCCCCGGCCCGCCGCCGGCTGCCGCGACGCGCCGACATGGGAAGGAAGACCGCTCTCATCTCACCGCCCCACGAACGCCGGCTTCGCCTTGGCGAGGAACGCCGAATACCCGATCCGGAAGTCCTCGGTGTCGAAGCAGTCGAAGCACTCGTCGGACTCCGCGTCGGTCAGCGGTCGGCCCTCGGCGAGCCGGCGCGCGAACTTCTTGTGCCAGCGCGCCGCCAGCGGAGCGCCGTCGGCGATGCGCGCGGCCGCGGCGCGCGCCTCCACCGCGACCTGGTCGTCGGGCACGACGCGCGTCACCAGCCGCTTGTCCTTCGCTTCGCGCGCGTCGAAGACCCGTCCCTCGAGCAGGATCTCGAGCGCGACGTCGGCGCCGACCAGCCGCACCAGCGGGCTCATCTCCGGATACGCCATCACCAGCCCGAGGTTCTTGATCGGTGCGCCGAATCGGCTCGACTCGCCGCAGATGCGGATGTCGCACATCGACGCGATCTCAAGGCCCCCGCCGACGCAGATGCCGTGGATCTGCGCGACCAGCGGGTGGCGGCACTCGATCATCGCCTGCGCCGTGGCATGCATGATGCGCCCGTAGTCGATCGCCTGCCGCTTGTTCGAACGCTCGGCGGCGAACTCGGAAATGTCGTTGCCGGGCGAGAACGATTTCTCGCCTGCGCCGCGCACGACGACGCAGCGCAACGAGTCGTCGGCCGACAGCGCGCGCATCGCGTCGCCGAGACCCTGCCACATCGGCCTGGTCATCGCGTTGAGCTTGTCGGGGCGGTTCAGCACGACGGTGGCGATCGGGCCGTCGCGGTTCACCTGGATCGGGTCGGTCATCGGTTCGCTCTCTCGACGGGGACGGGATTCGGGGCGGGCGCCGCGCCGCGGGTCACCTTGCCGCGCACCAGCTGGATGTGGCTGCGCAGCGCGTACAACTCGTCGGCATACGACAGCGGCACGGTGAGGCGCTCGACGCGCGCGTCGAGCTGGTCGAGCCGCTCGAGCAGCCGGCGCGCGGTGTCCTCGCGCTCGTCGACGCTGTCCTCGATGTCGCGCAACTGCGCGTACCAGCGGAAGATCCGCGAGCGCACCTTGAACTCGTAGAGCGGCGGGACGACGCGCGACAACGGAATGAGCACCGCGACGATCGACAGCAGCACGACCCACATCCGGTCGATGAGGTTGGACAGCCAGAACGGCAGGTAACGTTGCAGCCACGGCGTGCCGCTGCGCAGCGTACGCTCGGCCTCGCGCGCCAGCGGCCATTCGAGCGAGCGCTCCGACGGGAACTCGCCGCGGCGCTGGAACCAGCCCGCCTCGCCGTGGATCGAACGTGCGGCCTGCATGAACAGCTGGATCAGCGCCGGATGCGTGCCGTCGGTCGCCACCAGCATCGCGGTCGGCGCGATCAGCTGCACGTCGCGCGGCGGCAGGTCTCGGGCAAGGTCGACGACTCCGCGCGGCAGCGTCACCGGGCTCAGGAACGGATAGCGGCGCGAGTACGCCTCGGCCTGCGCGAAGTCGTACAGCCGGATGCCGGGCGTCTGCAGCAGCATCTGAACCAGCAGCGACTCCGGCGCCGACGCGAACACGACCGCGTCGATCTCGCCGTCGAGCATCGCGACCACCGCCGGCGTCTCTCCGAGCGTGCGCAGGTCGACCGTGGCTGGATCGACGCGGTTGGCCTCGAACAGGCGCGCCACCAGGTTGGGGACGCCGCTGCCCGGCGCGCCGACGTTCAGCCGCCAGCCGCGCAGGTCGACGAGACCTTCGATTGCGTCGCGGCGCAGCCGCTGGCGCGCGACGTCCTCTCGGTAGAACAGCCAGACCGGCTCGTAGAACAGGCTGCCGAGCGCCTCCAGGCCATCGTCCTTGGGTTGCCCGGGCAGCGTCGGCCGCGAATCGGCGCCGCCCTGCACGAACGCGACCTGCACGTCCGAGTCCTCGTCGCGAAGCAGCGCGAGATTCTCGGCCGCGCCCTGCGTGGTGCGCAGCCGCACCTCGATGCCGTGCCGGGCCAGCCAGGCCTGGTAGCGGCTGCCGAACTCCGCGTAGGCGCCCTGCTCCTGCCCGGTGGCGAGCGTGACGACCTTCGGTGGCGTCGGCTCCAAGGTCCAGTAGGCGGCCACCAGCAGCCCGACCGCAATCAGCGCGAACGGGCCGGCGGTGACGAGCAGGTCGCGGACGGTCTGGAAGGCAACGCGGAGAAAGCGGGGCATGCGGGGCTGCGGGTGGCGGGGGTCGGCGCGGCGACCGGGCGGGCGTCCGCCGGATTCTACGAGACGCCCGCGCCGGAGGGCGCGGCGCGACTCAGGCCCGCGGCGGGTAGCCCACCGTCTGCGACAGCAGCACCTGCTGGTCGTGCGCGAGCCCGAGCCCCGCGGCGATCGCGTCGCGATCGATCCAGGCACGGATCACGGTCGCCAGTCCGCTTGCGGCAGCGAACAGGTAGACATTCTGCGCGATCGCGCCGGCCGCCGCGGACGCGAAGCTCACGCGCTGCGCGACCGGCACCATCGACATGCGGCGGTGGTCGGCGACGTAGACCAGGTCGAGCGGCGCCTCGTCGACGAAGTCCTGGTAGCCGGTGATGCGCCGCAGGTCGGCCGCCGC